>CAZUTR010000031.1:0-14657 GCA_964623545.1 uncultured Pirellulales bacterium
CCCCTATTGTCTTTCCAATTATACATCCATGTCTATCTCAGGATTGACTTGGGAAATGTTAAGTGGCGAATCATTTTTCGGCCGCAACATTACCCCCCATACACTATTATCGGTTGATGACAGTTACAGTGACTTTCTAACACAGCAATGCCGATTCTCAAAATATATCGGTAAAAGATTCAAAGCCCTTAATCTAAATAACGCGCATAAAACGCAAACCTTTCAGCAAAATAAGCAAAACTAAATCCGCTGATAATTTTTGAAACTTTGCAAAAAAAGCGTAACAACTTTGCTCATTTATGGACTGTATGTATAGATTTTATTCGATTTAGCGATTTTTAGGAACCGATTATAGTCCGAAAAAAACGATTATTTACTTGTGATTACAATTCTTATGTGTGGTAAAATAATCAACAGCGAGAGGTGATGGAGGACAATTAAAACTGTCAGTTCAGGTTTTTTTATGGATTTAGATACACTGGGTTTTAGAAGCCGCAGGCAAAATCTTGGCAAAAAGGCTCGATGCAACTTGCTACGAGCTAAAAAACTCAACATTCGTCATTAGGTAATGAAACGTGGTTATGTACGCCTGAAATATGTTTAACTAAACCATCACATTTTTTATTGGAGTAAATTGTAAAGGAGTGTTAGCGATGGTATCACGAAATTATCGTTCTTCAATTATTACTGTTTTGATAGCTCTGACCGTTCTCGTTTCTGCTGTGCCAGCGGTCCGTGCTGACCTTCCATCCGTTCTGATTGTTGCCGCTGACAGCGACCCGCCAACTGCGGAGCTGATGGCGACAGGGCGATTCTCTACCGTGAACTACTTCGACGCGAGGTCCGCCACACCGTCGCTGCCAACCCTCTCTTCTTACGACGCTGTCCTAGCCTATACCAATTCTTCCCCTTATGATGCAACAGCTCTGGGTGATGTGTTAGCAGACTATGTGGATTCCGGGGGTAGAGTCAACGTATTAACCTATTCGTTCAGCACTCTCTGGGAGATCAAGGGACGAATTATGACGTCCGGCTACTCTCCGCTTACGAATATAGGAACGAACGGAGATGTGAGCGGTAAGCTGGTTGCGACGACCCCCGACCAGATCTTTGAGGGCATTGATCTTTCAAGCGTCACCTACTTCCATAACTCTAATTTTGCACACCCAGGCATCGATGCCGGAGCGACGCTATTGGCCACTGACGGAAGCGGAATCAACATGATTGCCGTAAACAGTGAGCGGAGCGTGGTCGCCCTTAACCTCTTTCCGGGCACCGGCGTTAGTGGTAACAACGCTGAGTTCTATAAACTTCTTGCCAATTCGCTCATCCTCCAGCCTATGGACTATCTCAAGGTCGAGCCTCTGGAGGGATTTACTTCTTTAGGCAACGAGGGAGGACCTTTCACACCGCTCAGCAAGACATATACTCTCACGAATACCGGTCCTAATTCGATTGATTGGGCTATAGACTCGCCAGATTGGTTGAATGTCAAGCCAAATAGTGGTACCCTGCAGCCCAGCAACACTAATATGGTTGTAGTTTTCATCAATAAGCTGGCCAATGATTTAGACTCCAACATTTATACCTCTGAGATTATTTTTCACAACCTAACATCAGGTGTTGACCAATCATATAAAGCAACGCTGGAAGTGCTCCCCGCAGGACTGGTTTTCTACGACTACTTCCCCACCACGACACTGAACCCGGTGAATTGGAGTATTTGCGCCGGGCAACCCACTATCGACAATGTTGGGCTGGCAGAACCGTCTGAGCCGTACTCGCTGCGTTTGAACGGTAATCCCAGCGGTGGAGATTGCGTGGAGTCGCAAACTATAAGTCTGTCGGAACAGGCCGAGTTGACATACTGGTACGAGCAAACCGGTGGAGGTGAGAACCCGGACAGCGGTGAGGACCTTGTCATTGAGTACTGGAACGGTACCAGCTGGGTAGAGCTTGAACGTCAGTTCGGAGACGGCCCCGATATGACCAACTATGTCGAGTCGACAATACCCTTACCACCGGCGGCAATACACGACAACTTCAAGCTGCGGATCAGCAGTACGGGGACTTCAGGAGAATATGATGACTGGTTTGTGGATGATGTATATATTAGGCTTCTGGATGACCTTACTATCGCACCAATGGAGGGCTTCAGCGCTTTGGGCTACGAGGGAGGACCATTTGAACCAAATAGCAAGGATTATACCCTGGGTAACACCGGTCCTGCCTCTCTTGAGTGGGCAGTGGATGAGACATGCCCCTGGCTGGACCTAGAGCCGAATGGTGGCATCTTGCTGCCTGGCGACAATAATATGGTTGTAGTCTTCATAAATGAGCTGGCCAACGATTTAGACCCCGACATTTATACCGGTGAGACTATTTTTCACAACCTAACATCCGGTGTTGACCAATCACGTGAAGCAACTCTGGAGGTACTCCCAATTCCCGGTGAGATAGAGGTAACCGATACAATTCCACCGCCAGACGACCTCAATTTGCCTTTCGGTGATGTTTTCATGGGTTTGAGTCGCACCGAGAAGATTACGATTGCAAACACCGACCCCACCTATGAGCTTATCGTTACGGACATTTCTATAGGTGGCGAATACCTCGAAGATTTCGAAGATGGTTTGGCCCAGGATTGGAATGAAGATTTGGATGGAAACTGGGAAGTTGTCTCTGGCGAATACCGGGCCCAAAGTGGCAGTACCGACTTCATGTTCTCCAGATATTTAGGACAGGAATGGGAGAACTTATCGGTTCAGATGAGCTGTCGTCGAGACGGCGACATTTATACCTCTGCGTGCGTTTTGCTTCGCACCAGTAGTGATTTCGATGATGGCGTTGGTTCTGGCTATGTTTTCCAACTTGCGACCGATGGTGATTACAGTATTTGGAAGCAGGTTAGCGGTTCTTGGTCATGGCTGCAATCGTGGACTTATAGCTCAGCAATCAATTCTGGTACCAATGTTTTAACAGCAAGTGCGGAAGGCAACCAACTAAAGTTCCTAATTAATGGGACATTGGTATGGAGTGGGACCGACAACGACCTTACATCCGGTCACATAGGGCTGGGCGGATATACCGAGCCCGGTTACGACACCTCACATTACTTTGACGATGTACTTGTCACCGAGCCCATAACCGACACGCAAACTATAAGCGCCGAGCAGAAATGGTACAATGAGCATCCTTATGAGGGTGGGACGCCTGAGTTCGCTCTATACGATTGGAAACCGCCGAAGTATCCCGGCAAGAGCGAGGTTTCACAGCAGTTTTTACCCAAGAAGTCCGCAAAGCTGCTGGCAAGAAGCAGTTTCCGATTGGAAAACGTTCCCTCATTGCCAATAACGATACTTCCATTGGATAGCATCGACGTGAACGTAATTTTCGAACCGATGGAGGTTGAGGAATGCCAATCTACAGTAGTCATAAATAGTAATGACGCCGATGAGCCGGAAATTGAGGTCCAGTTAAGCGGCATGGGCATCCCTGAATATTTGGTAATCGCCCCTGAGGAAGACTTCGAGTTTTCCGGGCACCCCGGTGGCCCATTTGTACCGTCGAAAACGTATTATCAGTTGACAAACACCGGACCGGTCGGTGTCGACTGGATTGCCGAGCCAAATGTGCCTTGGCTGGATGCTTTCCCATCAGGCGGAATTCTTAACCCGGGCGGGTCAACCACAGTTATTGTCACTCCGAATTCCGGGGCTGATACCATGCCTGAGGGCTACCATTGTGGTGACCTTATCGTCACGGATATAACTACTACCGCAAAGCTGAAACGCAGAGTGTGCCTAAATGTTTACACCGCGCCGAAGATATGGACAACCCCTTACTCATTCAGCGCAACCGACTGTCAGGGAGATGCTCAGACCCAAATACTTACGATTAGTAACGGTGGGGATGGTGATTTGAACTTTAGCCTAAGTGGCCGTGAGATACCCGGTTATTTGCCGGCTGCGAAAACTACGGTGACTGATATCGAAACAAGCGAAGACAAGATAGTTCTGGAGTATGAGTTCAACGAACCTATTATCTACGAAGGCGACGAGTACGATTCGTTAATAATGGAAGGGTTGGAACAATACCTGCGGGTAGGCGCGCCGGTTATTCCCGTTCGTCCCGTTAAGATACTGGTGCCCTTTGGCAAGAAGGTACTGACCACACGGACAATACCTCTGGAGACTTATGACTTACCGGGCTTATATCAGCTGCCGCCTGCGCAGAAGCCAAATCCTCTCAGTTACCAAGGCACAGTGGAGCCAACAAAGCCGGATATGGCTATTTACGGCAAACCAACGCCTTGGCCCGGGATAGACCACGAGGAAGTGACCGTTCAGTCCAAAAGGGGCTACCAATTGTTTATTGTGAACCTCTTTCCAATGCAATATGTGCCCACAACAGGTAAGATTTCTTACGCCGGTAAATTGCGACTGGAAATCGATTTGGTGGATGTGCCAACTTTAGCTTTAAGACCTTCGGACACCGTGGAAGCAGAGTTGTTGGCAGCAGTGGACAACCCAGCTGTTTTAGAAACTTATCCCGAAAGTGATACCCCACTCGAAACGCTTGGTCAGCCCAAGGCTCTGCCGCCCGGCGGCCCCTATCAGTACGTTATCATCACTAATGAAACCCTTGAAGCTGCTCCGGGTCCTTGGAACTTCCAGGCGATATGCGATGCCAAGATTGCTCGCGGCATGACAGCAACCATCGTTACGACCAGTTGGATCTATGCCAACTACGACGGCACACGTCCTGACGGTGGTAGCGACAACCAGACCCGCATACGGAACTTCCTGATAGATGCTTACGAGACGTGGGGGACTGAGTATGTGCTGCTGGGCGGAAACGCTAACATAATACCGGCACGTATGTTTTTTGTTGACTCATTGGTCGGCGACATAGACGAGATGCCCGTGGATATGTATTACGGCTGCGTGGACCCGCCTGATTGCAGCTTCGATTACAATGCTGATGGCTGGTATGGCGAGCCGACCGATGGCATAGGTGGCGGTGATGTCGATTTGCTCGCCGAAATATATGTAGGCCGAGCACCGGTAGAGAATATCACTGAACTGCAAAGCTTCATCAAAAAAACATTGACTTACGATTCAGCCCAAAATGAATACCTGTCTCGCATTTCGATGCTGGGTGAGTACCTGGGCTTCGGTGGCGTGGCGGAATACGCCAAAGACTCAAAGGAACAGATTCGCCTGGGTGGAGAATATGACGGATATTTTACCTATGGATTCGAGAATCAAATACAATCGAGCTTTATTGATATTATTACTGAAGGTTGCCTGCCAGAAAACCCGACTTGTTGTTGGCCACTATACGACAAAGACAGCAATTGGTATATTAGCGAGTTACTTTGCCTCATGAACGGAGGAATACACGCGTTCAATCACTTGGGACATGCAGATTATGATTACTGCATGAAATTAGATATCTATGACTTAAGCTCACTGATAAATACAGACTATTTCCTCGTTTACTCACAAGGGTGTTTTCCGGGTGCGTTTGATATATCTAACTGTTTCGCTGAAGTAATCACGTCAATGGAACACGGCGCCTTTGCGGTGGTTATGAACGCCCGTTATGGATATGGCACATATTACAGCACGGATGGTCCCAGTAACCGATTTGACCGGCAGTTCTGGGATGCGGCACTCGGGGAGGGCATCCTGGAGCTCGGCCGGGCCAACCAGGACAGCAAGGAAGACAATCTCTGGGATATCAATGGTGAATGTATTCGCTGGTGCTACTACGAACTGAACCTCTTTGGTGACCCTGCCCAGAGGCTCCGGTTAACCAAAGCATGCGACTGGATAGAATTCGTGCCGGAGGCCGGTACCGTTGCTCCAGATGAGGCAATTGACGTTAACGTGGTATTCACCGCCGAGGGAGCCCCTGGAACACATCGCGGCGAAATCGCTATTCTTTCCAACGACCCTTATATGCCGGAAATAACCATCCCCGTTATGATGATTGTCGAACCGATTGACCACTTCACCGAATTGTTTGAGCCCGGCGACCCCTTTAACCCGAATGACCCGAATCGCAATGATATGATGTACCGGACGTTGACATTCAGGCCAGACTCGTCGTGCAGTAAATGTAATCTTTGTATTAATGATGCTGTAGCTTTTCCTGTTGATCCAAACGGTGGGACAATTGTCTCGCTTAAGGACGATGATTATATCCCAGTCAATCTTAAAGGTGCCCGTATCAATTTCTATGGGACGGACTACGATACTTTTTATATCGGCAGTAATGGCTATATCAGCTTCATAACTGGTGACATACGCTACTTTGAAAACTTGTCGGATCACTTCGATGTGCCGCGTATATCAGCCCTTTTTGATGACCTGGACCCATCGGCTGGAGGTTTGATTTCTTGGAAGCAGCTCAATGACAGAGTGGTGGTAACGTTTGAGAACGTACCGGAGTATGGATTGTACAATTCAAACAGTTTTCAGATCGAAATGCGTTTTAATGGAAAAATCAGAATAACATTCTTGGACATCGCCGCTAAAGATGGGCTTGTCGGGCTTTCAGAAGGATACGGACTAGCTCCCTGGTTTACACAAAGTGACCTATCAGAGTTCAGTTTGTGTAGCTTTGTGGGCGACCTCAATGGTGATTTGAATATCGATTTTACAGACTTTGCTATGTTTGCCGTGCGTTGGTTGGAGACCAGTTGCGGCATGTGTGGCGGGGCTGACCTCACCGGAGACGGGAATATTGACTTTGCCGATTTGAAAAAGCTGGCTGAAAATTGGTTGGCGGGTATATAGCTGCAGAAGATATACATCGCAGTGACTGTGCAGAAGAATTTGTGACTGATTAGGAATTACTTGTTTCTAAAGGCGATGGTGTATATTTGTCGTTTTTCCTTGATGTATTTTCTTTCGAAATTCGTGCCGACCCACTCGTTCTGCTCAGCACCCATAGCAGGCAAAAATTCAATTCTCTCAAGCTGACTTTCATAGTCGGCTAAAACTTTTTGAATTTGCTCAAAATAATCAGCGTGGTCTGTGGCAATTCTAACAGTCCCGCCGGTCTTCAAAATCCGCAACAAATGTTGAGCATTCGCAGTGTTGAAAAAGCGCCTTTTATGATGACGTTTTTTCGGCCACGGGTCGGGAAAATAAATATGAAAGCAATCGACAGAGCTGTCGGCGAGGTGTTCAGATAAAAATGTCTCTGCATCGGTTCGAGTAATTCTGACGTTGCTAAGCTTCCATCGACCGATTCGGTCAACCGCGTAGCGATAGTATTTCCTTGCCCACTCGATACCGAGGAAATCAATATCCGGCTGTGCCCTCGCTTGGTTGACAAGGAAGGTCCCCTTGCCGCAGCCGATGTCCAAATGCACCGGTGCCGAACGTCCGAAAATCCGAACAAAATCAAGTGCGCCTTTCAAATCCGCGCACTTTAATGAAACTTCAGAATAGTCCTTTAGTATTCTTGCCATCAGTTAAACAAACGCAAAATAAAAAATTACCGACAAAAAACAGCATTCCAACATTTTCATTATACAAAAAGAGGTCTTTTTGTTGAAGCGGTGGTTCTTTATCGGCTTTGTTGGTGCTAAAGTCACCTTAGGAGCTATTCGATAATTAAAAATGATACTCAATGAATGTTTGTATATGCAAACTCATAGGTCGTGGGTGATGAAAATCTAATATGGGAGTCGAAAGATGATTCGCCAGCTATTAAGAGTGCGGCGCAACCGAATTTTGATAGACATCAATACACAAAGAGACTTCTTCACCAAGGGAGGCGATGTCTGCGTAAAAAATCACAAAAAAATCTTGGCGCACATCCACAGGATTATGGCTCTCGCCAGGCATAAACATATTCCTATTATCTCCATATGCGAGGTTCACCCCAATAACAACAATAACAACAATAACAACAATAACAATAATGAAAATGGCGAGAACCATTCCTGCATCGACGGAACTGAGGGACAAAGAAAGGTAAGATTCACGCTCCTTAGCAACCACGTCACTTACGCAGCGGACAACAATACAGACCTGCCCATTGATATACTTCGGCAATACAAACAGATTATTCTACACAAGCGAAGCATAGACCCGTTCGATGAACCCCGAATCGACCGGCTGCTCAGCGAAATCAGAGCAAGCGAGTTTATCTTGATTGGTGCCGGCGCCGAGGACGCTGTCGAGGCAACGGCATTAGGCCTGCTCCAGAGAGGAAAGAAAGTCACCGTTATAATTGACGCCGTCGGCTCACATGACAGAAATAAAGCAAAGCTCGCACTTCGAAAGATGGGAGCAAAAGGCGCAAAGCTCCTCGAGACCAAAAACGTCGCGGGAGTATCGCATTTAAAGTCCGTTTGCAACAGCAGAAAAAATGATGGCAACGGTAAAAAATCAAATAACAATAACAACAAATAACACCAAACGCTTGCTTTTCATTTAGCCACCGAGTTCACGTCAGGAAATTTCCAAATTGTACAAACCTCGACTATGGACAGACTGCCGCCTCAGGAGTCGGACCGCTTATCACCAGGTAATCTATGTTGGCACAACCACTGCTGCCCGTGGCTTCGAGTCGAACCTCTTTAACACCCGTGGTCAAAGTCATCACAACAGAGACTTCACTCCAGTTCTCCCAGGCGCCCGTACCGGGAAAGCTTATACTGGACGCTTCCTCGTAGCCGTTTATCAGCAGTCTTGCGGGCCTGTCGCTCGAACCATTGGCGTATCGCCACTTGAAATTGTACTCACCGGCTGAAGCTGTATTTATACTCCAGTCGATGCCGGTGCCGCTCTCGTTATCAGTATTCGCATAACCGTAACCGGTATAGCCCGGATGCTCCTCGGTTTCGACGTCGCCGTCAAGACTGCAAAAGCCGGTCGCGTTTTCCTGTATGGTGACGCTGTCATCGTTACTGTCGGGCACGGCACATGCCTCTGCTGAATTACCGGATTCATTCTCGCTCGTATCCACGGCCCTGACAACGTAATAATACATTGTACCGTTGCTGACGGTTTCGTCACTGTAACTGGAATCAATCAATAGCGAGTCGTTTATCTTTGCATAATCACTTCCGGAACTTATCGAACGATATACGTTGTAGCCGTTAAAGTCCGGCTCGTTATTGTTGTCCCAGTCGAGCGAAACTGTTGCATTACCACCCAGCGCCCAGAGGTCTTCCGGTGCATCCGGGGCGGTGATGTCCGGCGGTACCTTCAGGTAGTTACCGGCAAACAAGGCATATTCGTAGCTGTTGACTACCCCGTCGCCGTTGTAATCTGCGTCGTTGATATCGGTAACATCGTTTGTGTCAAGCCAGTAATCAACGAACGACCCAAGGTCGTTACCATCAACTAAGTCGCTGTAGTCGAAATCGCCGTAGAGGCCGAAAAGCCAGTGATACGGATACCCATCGATGCCGTCAGCACCCGCACCGTATTCCACGATGACCGGGATGTCCTCGGCATCGGCAAGCGTATAGGAATATGGCGGCACAAAAACATCGTCGTCGCCGTCGTCAACCCGGCCGCTGCAGCCTACTAAGATATTACCCGATGCCCCTATCTTGCCGTATTCTTCCGGCGGCTCATCATCAATGTAAATGTAATAAGGGTCATTTACATTTTTGAAGTAGTTATTTTCAATAAGGCACTCAGCTTGAATTCTCGAACGGACGCAGTAAAGATTGCCAGGAGAATTGTAATAGTTGTTGTAGAGATGGACCCTGCCGAAACGCACCGAAGGTATTCGCTGCCAGCACCCGGAGCTGAACCAGTTGTGATGGAAGGTGATGTGAAGTGTCCCGTCGTCGTCGTGGGTGTCGCCGCCCCCGACAAGACTTACGCGGGGATTTTCGCCGGTGGTAAAATAGAATTTGCACCACGAGATGGTGATATAGTCCGACCTTCTGGTTATATCCAGACAACCGTCATTACAATCGTATAATGTGCACTTGGTGACAAAGACATTGGTTATATCCTCCTTGATACTGATACCGTCTCCTTCACCATAGTCGTCAGGATTGGTTATTGATAGTCTTTCGATAATTACATTGGAAGAGTCGTTTTTAAAGCCGACTTCTCCTATAATCGTTGCGCTCGCATCGATGCCTTTGATGGTCTTGTTCGACCGTATATTGACTTTTCCTCCGATTGAGGAAAGGTCGATAGTGCCGGAAACCTGTATGATATAAGGCACATCTATTGTTTCGGCGTATGTTTGGAGGCCTGTTGCCGTGCTCACTGTAACAACAGTCCCGCCCTCACCTCCGGTTGTATATTGGCCGAAGCCGTCCGGCGTGTAGCCACTACTTGCCCCGCAGAGCACCACTGCAATTATGATTACTGGCAGACAAAACATTCTTTTCATTTGAAAATTTCCCCAATAAAATGTAATTCTCGCGGCCGGGCTCTCAGCGAGGCTAATTAGATGTCTCAATTTCAACGACAATCACCCTGCGCTTCAGCCAATCCACAATAAAAAACTTACGACTTATTGCCTTCTTTCAAAAATCGTCCCCTCCCGCCCCCTGTTTGAATATACAGTCCTGCTATGATTATCTTAACAAGATTTCGAACCTTTGTCAAGCTTGTTTAGCCCCGGGACCTGTGCCCGGGGTTTGCCTGCCCGCAATTTATTTTGTGGCTTGTTTAGTCCCGTTGCCCTGTCCTGAGGATTGCGGCGGGGGTTGTGTTTTGGTCATTTATTAATTTGAATTTCGATATTGTTTAGGATTTCGTGCTTAGGATTTCGAATTTTTCCTCCGTCCCTCATGCCTCACCCCTCTTCCATCATTCTCTCCGACTCTTTCACCTTCGGGTCTTTTATCTCTCTTCTGCAATCAACCGCTTTTTTTATCCACTCTTTTGCCTCTTTCTTTCGACCCATACCCCGATATATCTCTAAAAAATGCTTGACAAACACAAAGAAATTTTCTAATATGATATTAAATAAAAACAACTAAAAATTCTCAGGAGGAGCTTAATATAGCACTAAGAAACCTTCTGTATTGGCTATGGAACCGCTAATCAGAAAATAAAATTGACTTTTTTAACGAAATGAGGAGGTAATGATGAAAACGAAAAGTATAAGGACAATTTATGGCTTAGCCATTCTGGCAGTAATAATGTTTTTGAGCATTTTGCCGGTTCAGGCGGAAGTCTGGACATCCGGCCATCACGAAATCCTCGACGGCGAAGTGCATGGGGAAGTCTATATATACAACGATGTTACACTTGATATCTTTGGTGGTGATATATTCAGATTAGCAGCTTTCGATACAACTATTACTAACTGGTATAACGGCACAATGGATACACTTCGACCTCGTGACGATAGCATCATCAATATTTATGGAGGAATGCTTGATACTCTGGGTGCCACTGAAAATAGTATAGTCAATCTTTATGCCTACGATTTAGCAATCACCCACACAGGAGGTTTCTGGGATGATGGCCAGGTTTCAGGCAAATATTATCTTGATGACACATCTTTCATTTTCGACCTCTGGGGTCAGAATACTTATTTGCATATAAATATAGTCCCTGAGCCAGCCTCTCTTTTGTTATTAAGTTTAGGCAGTTTAATCTCAGGACTGAGTTTTCATTTGACTTAACGCGTTTTTCTGTTATAATAAAATAAAGTGGAGCGGCCAAAAAATTTTAAAACTTAATTTGAGGAGGTAATGATGAAAGCGAAAATAACGGGGGTAATCACACTGGTGTTGGTCTTGGGTTTTGTGGGGATGGCGGATGCGGATACTGTTGAACTCGATTTATTCAGTTTAGGCTGCCCGACAGAATTCACCTTTGATAATCCATATTGGCAAGCCAATTTCGATCTTGGAACTGGTTTTATTGAGATTTCCCATGTCTATATCGACTGGTCTGGCGGCATTACGGCCGCGTTGGTCCAACAACTTGACCCTCAAACTCTTGAACCTATCGGAGAGCCCTTCCCGATTGATGTAGGAATTTATGCAGGTTTGAGTTATCCGCCTCTGCGCATAACTGATATTTGGGGAGGGCAAGCAACTTATCCGACCCCAGAACCATTCGATTGTCTGTCCGAAATACCGGCAATGAGTTGGGCAGACCTTCTTGACGGCACAAACGCAGTCACGCTCGGTCTTACAGAAGCGGTTTCACCATATGGAAGATATGTAGAGCACGGTTCTATTCTTCTTGACAAGGCAACTTTAGTAGTCGAAGGTATAATTCCTGAGCCTGCAAGTATTTTTCTGTTGGCTGTCGGTGCGTTTGGTCTTCGGGCAAGATATCTGTCTCACCAAATTAATAAATAAATTGCTTATCCGATGTTTGAAAAAAGAACTAAAAACCAAACAAGGAGGAAAATTTAAATGAAGAGAACATTTGTATTCAAAATGATAAGTATCGTAATTGTAATATTTCTGATGAGCCAAATTGGTAATGCCGTTCCGCCTGAAGGTTTTGATTTTACAGTTCCTGCTGATGCGCCTTATGTAGAGGGCGAGTTGCTTGTCCGATTCGCACCTAAAATGGATGGAGAACAGCGCAGCGTAATGGAGAAAAGCCAGATTTTGAGCTCTTTGGGTGGTGGTACTATAAAAGGCAGTTTCAGGATCGTTCCTGGTCTGACACTAGTTAAGCTCCCAGCGAGAGTAATGGTTAAGGATGCCTTAAAAACATTCAACAAAACCGATGGTATCCTGGATGCGCAACCTAATTATATACTTAGAGCAGATTCAACATTCCCCAATGACCCCAACGGCCCTAAACCTGCCCCTTATGGTGGTGACCTTTGGGGAATGCACAATATTGGTCAGACAGGCGGGACACCCGATGCTGATATCGATGCCCCGGAGGCCTGGGACATCGCAACTGACAGTAACATCATCGTAGCTGTAATTGACTCTGGCGTAGATTACAACCACCCCGACCTGGCGGCAAATATGTGGGTTAATGAAGCGGAATTTAATGGCACGTCGGGTATAGATGATGATGGAAATGGCTATGTAGATGACATCTATGGCTCTGATTTTTGTACTTTCCAAGGCAAACAGAGAGATTCTGACCCGAATGATGATGCATTTCATGGCACACACTGTGCAGGTATAATCGGTGCTGTTGGCAACAATGGTGAAGGCGTTACAGGTGTCTGCTGGAACATAAAGATAATGTCAGTGCAGTTTATGCGCTGGGCCTATGACCCCGACTGGGGTTGGTCAATATGGGGTGAAACGGCTGATGCGATCGATTGCATTGATTATGCCGTTGAGATGGGTGCGAAGGTCCTGAGCAACTCGTGGGGCGGGGGCCCTTACAACACATATCTTCTGACTGCAATAGAAACCGCAGGAACTTCTGGTGTTCTTTTTATCGCCTCTGCCGGTAATAACCATAGCGACAACGATGAATATCCATATCATTTTCCATCGAGTTATGGTTCGAATAACATTATTGCGGTTTTATCCACCGACCATTACGATGCGATGTCATACTTTTCAAACTACGGTCCGCTTACGGTTGACCTTGGAGCACCTGGCAGCGACATTTTAAGCACCTTCCCGACGTATGAAACTGATGCAATGATTTATAATGGGTTCTCTACATACTACGAAACGATAAGTGGCACATCGATGGCTGCGCCACACGTTGCTGGGGCCTGCGCACTCCTTTGGTCGATGAATCCGGCGTTAAGCCATCTGGAAGTGAAAGACATTATTCTCAATTCGGTTGACGAGCTGGATGTGCTGGAGTGGCGCTGTGTTACTGGTGGTCGCCTTAACCTCCACAATGCACTCCTCAATACTCCAGGAATTCTGGCTATAAATAAAGATGATAACGTTAATAATGGTGATTGTGTTAGTCCGGGCGATGAGATAACGTACACTATTAGTTACGCCTATCCCGAGGAGCCAAACATAGGGAACATCAACGATGTGAAAATCATTGATTATCTGCCGGATGATGTTTATTATGATTCCTTCGATTTCAATTATAACCCTGTTGCCCACACTTATACCTGGTCTATCGGGACGCTTTCGCCCGGCGATGAAGGTTCCGTTGAGTTAATGGTAACTGTGAATGAATGTATCACGGG
This sequence comes from uncultured Pirellulales bacterium, assembly GCA_964623545.1. Taxonomy (GTDB): domain Bacteria; phylum Planctomycetota; class Phycisphaerae; order Sedimentisphaerales; family Anaerobacaceae; genus CAZUTR01. Next base: position 14,101 of record CAZUTR010000031.1, read on the forward strand.
ATGTGGAGTAATTACAAATCTCTGCAAAGCCAAAAGTGGTAATTCTCTTTTTGGCTTTGCTTTCGAGAACACGCCGGTATGCTCCGCAAGCAACCCCTTTCCAGCCTGTGACGCGAAAGTAGATTTATATGTTAATGGTCTTAAACTAATATGGTGTCCGGGTCATTTTGCCGCTGATACCGATGGACATGATGTTTACTTCGGCACTAATGAATATGAAGTAGCCAATATGACGCCAGCGGGCCCCGACCCCAATAATGTGTACATAGGGCGACAGACTGAAATTGAATATGAACTGACAAATCTTGACCTACTTACAACTTACTACTGGCGAATCGATGAGGTCAATGAGGCAAATATATGTCAAGGAATCGTCTTGAGTTTTACTACCAGCGATTTTTATGTAATAGACGACTTTGAATATTACACAATCAGTGACCCGGAAGGCGATTCTTCCTGTCCTTACTATGATGGAAACGACCAGCGAATTGACTTAAATAACGACATGAGGTTCTGGTGGCTCGACGGCCACTTTCAGAAGAATCCCCAGGGTGACT
>CAZUTR010000032.1:0-14581 GCA_964623545.1 uncultured Pirellulales bacterium
GAAGGAATTAGCAGTCACGCAAACGGGGTGCATAGAGGGTTATCTTGGTATAACCGGAGCAGATATCTATGCCAAGGACTTCAATTTCTTATTCGGTTGGGCACGTCGCGGTTATGGTGTTATGTCTTATCATCGATTTACCGCTGATTTCAACAATGACAGGCCGAACCGAGTTCGCTTGCGCAAGCGGGCGGTTAAGCAAGCCATATCAAGCAGTCTCTTCATACTGGGTATCCCGCGATGTACGGACCCTACGTGTGCCAGGGCATACCCGCATGATTTGGAAGAACATGACCGTAAAGATACCAAGCTATGTCCGTGGTGCAGGAAGCAACTTGATTTATTCTTGGAAAGTGCTGGAAGAGGCAATACTACTAATGAGTGAGCAGTATTTGATTTAGATGTTTGAAAGTTAAGTAATCCTCACGTTGTACCAGTGCCGCGAAGGCAAGGACGACAGAAGTCAGAGGACAAATGTCAGAAGGCCCCCTGCTCCGCCAAACAGAGTGGCGGATAAACTCCAGTGGCAGGGCTAATCCCGCCACGAAAAACGGGGGCAAGCAAATTCCGCAATAAATCCAAGTAATAAGGAAAAGATTGAGGTAGAAACTTTCGTCCCTGGGGGATTTTTTATCTGTAAGTCTATATAATTCAAGGAGATACGAGACCGAGGGAGTTTATAGATTAATTTTTATAAAAAAATTTCTTATTGGTATATTTTTCTTGACTTGAAAATAGGCAAAATGGTATAAGTAGGATATATAAATAGGTTTACTTTGGAAGCTTTGGCCACCCTTCAACCGGAGGAGGGAAAAGTCAATTCTCCGAAAAGCCACTTTTGACAATTTGAAAGAAGTGTCAGAATAACTGTTATTTTGAAAGGAATATAATCATGCTCAGAAAGCTATTTTTTATTGCTGTGGTGTTTGTGCTCACTGTTAACGCTTCAGCAGGCATTGTCACCCTACCAGACAGCACGCTGTTGGCGTTTGGAGATGTGGGTGGGACGGGAGCAAGTACTCTTGATGCCACTATTGACATTGCAGGAGACCCGGGAGTCCAGTTCGACATTACTTTTGCCGACCAATCAGGCTGGACAGATATAGCGCTTGGTAAATACAGCCCTACCGGAATCGGGCTCGGTGACACAGTGGAGATGGAAGTGAAAAATCTCGATACTCTCTACAGCACTGCTGCCAAGCTTTACATGCAAGTTGACGGCTGGGTATATTATCAGGGTACCGGAGTATGGATTTCCCCAGGTGCTACGGCAACGATTAGTATCGTTAATCCCTCCGATGGCACAAGTATTGATTCGATTGGGCTCAAGCTCGGCACTGACGACTGGACAGGAAGACCTGCAGGGTCATCAGTTTCTGTGCAGGTTGTTCCAGAACCGGCTACGCTGCTGCTGATGGGCCTTGGCGGATTGGGCCTGCTTCGCAGACGTAAATAAAACTGAAATAAAACTAATAATCTGATTATTATTAATTTAAAGCGTATCCTCACCATGAGGGATGCGCTTTTTCTATTTTTAATTTGTAACAATTATAGACTCATATTGTTAACCGCCGTCAGAGATGCGTTTAATAAAGTGGGAGTAATAACAAGGACATTTTTTCCCCTTAGGATTTTTTGAGGATTTTATTTGCGAGTTGTTCGGCGAGGAGATTGGCGTTTTTGGTTTGGCCGGAGGTTTGACGTTTTATGAAATTTTGTCCGTCGGGGTCGGACAGAAAAGCGGTAATCTCTATATCATCTCCGGAAATTTTTGCATAGACACCGGCAGGTGCGTGGCAGCCACACTTTAAGAGCTCAATTACACGCCTTTCGGCTTCTGTCTCAATTCGAGCATTTCTATCATCAATCGCAGAAACCAATTTGAGAGTTTTTTCATCGTCGCTTTTTGTCTGTACGGCCAGTGCGCCCTGAGCGGGCGCGGGAATGAAGTCGTCGGGAGCGAAAGTAAATGAAATTTTATCCTCAAGGCCGAGCCGCTGCAGGCCGGCGCGGGCAAGGATAATCGCATCGAGATTTTCATCTTCAAGTTTTCGCAGGCGAGTAGTAACATTTCCGCGAAGAGGCACAATCTGCAAGTCGGGTCGAAGGCGTTTTAGCTGAACCGCCCTTCTCAGACTTGAGGTGCCAACTTTGGCATTGTCTTTCAACTGTTTGACGTTTTCAATCTGTTCGGCAGCTACTATGCAGTCCTGGGGAAAATTACGAGCGCAGACGGCGGCGATAGTAAGTTCAGGGCGCATTTGAGTCGGCAGGTCCTTGAAGCTGTGCACTGCAAGGTCGGCCTGGTCTGCAAGCAAGGCATCTTCCAGAAGTGAAGTGAAAAAGCCGGTTGTCTTGAGGTCCCACAAAATTGTGCGCCTGTCTTTGTCGCCCTTGGTAGTCATTTCCTTGATTTTGATTTGTAGAACGGGATGAGCTTTTTTTAGTTTATCGATTACAATCTGCGCTTGGGCTATGGCGAGTCGGCCTGAACGGGTTGCAACAGTAAGGATTCTCATATCCACTGTAATTTTTTGTTTTTGTTAGTATTACCCCGGCCACCCATCCTTCGTTAATACTACGGAGGGCAGGCAGGTGCCAGGGCTAAACAAACGCCGCAATAAATTGCGGGGCTAAGTATATTTGGATTCCCGCTTTCGCGGGAATGACAATAACTTCATTTGTCGTCCGGTGTTTCCGAGAGAAACATTTTGTTGATTAACTCGACGGCTTTGATTTGTTCTGCCGTGAGCTGTTCGTCATCTCCCCCACTCTTTAGGAAGCTGATTGGGCCATGCAGAACCTTCTTGACGAGGGACTTTGCGAAACACTCCAGTTTCTTGCGGTCACTTTCGCTGAAATTTTTCGCGTAGCGTTTTGCCTCGATTCGCGCCAGCTCGGTGCCCTTTTTGGTCAACTGAGAAATCACCGGCACAATATCGAGTGAGTCGTACCAGTGCGCGAACTTATCGACTGCTTCGGCGATTAGTGCCTGGGCCTTTGGTATCTGTCTGCTGCGGAGCTGCTTGTTTTGCGCTATCTGCTCATTTAAATCGTCGATGTTGTAAAGTGATACTGATTCAAATTGACTGATTTGTGGGTCTATGTCACGCGGTACAGCGATGTCTATAATCAAGAGTTGCCTGTCGCTCTCCTTTAAGAATTCGGCGACGTTTTCATATTTTACAATCGGTTCGTCGGAAGCAGTCGAACTTATCAGTAAATCAATTTCGGCCAGTGCAGAGGGAATCTCATCGAGGCCGATTATATCGCCGGATTTGAGCCGAGTGCGCATTGCGCGTGCCTTTTGCTTATCGCGGTTTGCAATAATCAAGTGAGGCAGTCCCATCTTCAGCAGATACCTGGCGGTCAGCTCGGCATTTTCACCGGCGCCGATTACAAGTGCTGTTGACGAAGAGATATCGATTTTTTCTTTTGCCAATTGCACGGCAGCCAAACTTATCGAGACGGCGCCGCAACCGATGTCCGTCTCAGATCGAACGGCTTTTCCTACTCGAAAAGCGGTGTGAAAAAGCCGATGAAATACGAACCTGCTCATCTTTCGGTCAATAGATTCGGTATAGGCGGCTTTTACCTGCGCTAAAATCTGATTCTCACCGAGCATCTGCGAGTCAAGGCCAGCTGCAACTTCAAAAAGATGGGCGACAGCATCATTGCCGGTACTTGTTCTGCTGTACTTTGCCCAGGTATCAGCAGCATCAGGGGATGTTTGGCGGATAAGCTCAACTAAAAAAGCGTTGCAGTCGAAGGATTTTTTGGCGTACAGATAAACTTCTGTTCTATTGCAGGTTTGAAGAATCACCGCCTCGCTGATACCCTGCTGAGTGTGTATTCGATTGAAGAGTAAACGCCTCTGCCGGCGGTCAAAACTTACCATCTCGCGCAATTCTACAGGGCAATTATGATGAGTTATACTACTTAAAAAAAGCTTCATCTGCACCGTTCCTGGCTCAAACTCTCGCTACTGCTTCCAGAACAGTGTAAGACAAGTGGCCAAAATAATCAAGACCAAACCTACGATACAGACTTTTTGCGGCACTTTACTGTTTTTCGCCGGCAGAGCCGTCAGATTAAAATCTATTGTGTTACCCGGCTCTATTTTTCCGGCTGTGTAAACGTTGGAAAATTTCGAGTGCAATGTGCGGTATCGGTCGAATTTAAGGACGCTGCTGTCCAGTTTAGTAGCCGAGCCGGAAACATAAACAACAATAGAATTGATATGATAGTCAGACTTTATCAAAGTTTTGCAACTTCGGTTTTGATTTGGAACTGCGAAGGTAAAACCGACAGAATCGATGAGCGAATCCGGCGCCAAGTTTTTGCTGACGACAGCTAAATCCGACAAAGGTCCGGTTTCAACCGGCTCATGCAAATCTATAAGAGACGCTCCATAAGGTATTCTGATGCTCACATCCCATGGACCGGTGACAGTATTTCTTTTAAATGCCCAGATGTTATCAAAGCTAACTTCATTTACATCGCTTCGCACGAAGATTGTCAGTAATTTAACCGTTGGCATATTCGGTTCCTGCGCCCATGTAACAACAGTCAACAAGAAACAAATTGCAAAGCAAAAAAATATGCTTGACTTATTATTCATATCTTCTGTCTTCCAGATTCGAGTAAAGCTATCACTGTTCCAGTAGAAATTAAAATAGCTGATATCCACAGCCATAACATCATAGGTTTTGCGGTTGCCGTTACCAGAACCCCTCCTTCCTCGCTGATGCCGTCGAAAGTAAGATAAATATCCTGAAGAAGCTGCGTTTGTACAGCCACTTCCGAAGTAGTTTTTCCGTCCGGATATACACTGTTGTGAGGCCATAATTCTGTTTGCTTACCGTTTCTTCTTGCCAAAATAACGGGTCCGGCTTTTGTTACATTTTCAAAAGTTTTATGGTCGAAATCCATATAAATAAGCTCAGTATCCCCAAAGACCATTTTGTCACCCCTGCTTAAAGAGGTCTGAGTGAACTGCTCTTTTGAAGAAAGCAAAACAGAAAATGCTAAAAGCAACAACCCAATATGAGCAATACCGGAACCAATTTTCCACCGATTGATTGTGAGTGCCAACTTTATGAGAACAGCAATAAGACTAAAGGCAAATATAGCGCAAGCAAGACTGGTGAAAAACAGCTGCTGATGAAACCTGAAGACAAGACCAAAACATAGAAAACCTGCCGAACATGCGGCCATGACAGGAACTTTCGGCGTGGCGCTGCTGATTCTTTTTAGGTCTGACAGAGCGGCAACACCAATCAGAAAAACGATAAAGAAACCGAATATCGCAATGACATTGTTATAAAACAAAGTCGAGGGGACAAAAGGCAACCTTGTTGAACGTAGTGCAATCCTCCAGATAACAGGCCAGCAAGTAGCTATTGCTATAAATACAGTTATTAAAATAAATGTAACATTCGCCCAGAATAGCGCCTCGTTCGTTTCCAGCCCAAATACAAACGTCTGAAATGGACGAAGATTTGGTGAGATGTTTTTCTCTTTTTTATTTAACTGAATAATGCGAATGACACAAACCAACCACAGCAGCGAACAGCAGGCAATGAAGACGAGCAAAGCTGTGAAAATGGGATTGCCACCAAAACTATGTATGGAGTATAAAATACCACTTCTGGTAACAAAGGTTGCGCATAAGCAGGAAACGAACGGCACAGGTACAATGATAGCAGCCCAGACTTTGAATCTATCGGAGACCCTTATTCCAACGAGACTGTGCAAAGCCGTAAGTGACAGAAGCCAGGGCAAAAGTGAGGCGTTCTCGACGGGGTCCCAAGCCCAAAAACCTCCCCAACCAAGTTCAAGATACGACCATCTTGAGCCGGAAGCAATACCCATACTCAGCGTGCAAATGCCGAAAAGTAACCAGTGTCTAAGTTGACTGTAGACCTCTGGAGTATCCCAACTTCTTACAAAAACCGCAGCTAAACCAACCACAAAAGGAATTAGCAACGCTGAGTAACCGATGAATAATAATGGAGGGTGCACAACCATCCAGAAATTCTGCAATAAAGGATTCAGTCCCATCCCAATATCAACAGTAACCGGACAAGCCTCAAACGGATTCGCAGCAAAGACAAGAAGTGCTGAAAAGCCGGCACAAACAGCAGCACCAATACATAAAGCGGCAGCCTTAAACCTTATCCAGCCCTTTGGCGTTGTAGCAGACCATAGACCAAATAGTACAAACATTATGGCCGACCAAAATAACAAAGATCCCTCGGCACCAGCCCAGATTGCACTTAGCTTATACACCGTAGGCAACGGTATAGAACTGTATCGAGCCACGGCATTAATCGAAAAATCATCAGTTAAAAAACCGACAAGCAATACAGCCAAAGCCACTACCATGAGTAAGATAGCGGCAAATATCGCTCTCTTGACCCAAAATAGAACTTTTTCTGTTTTCTCAGGGAGTAATCTAAATGTTGAGATGCTGAATAGTGCTGCAAAACAACACAGCAGAAAAGTAGCGGTCAGAAAACCACTACCGAAATCTTTTAAATCTGGCAACGCAGTCATAAAGCAGAAACCCAACAAATACCTAAGTCTTCTTAAGTTATATTATTATATTACAGGTCGGCATTAAATATATAGAAAATTTAGTGACTCTGCGGTTTTTTTACCATTAAGCGGGAAATTTGTGTTTTGAACACGCCCTATTGAAGAGATATCAGGGTATCAGAATCGGGGATTGACAACGGGAGTTAGAACTGCCCCATGCCTTTAACACCCATATAAGCGTGTGCGAGCTTATGTGTGCGAAATGAGGGGTTCGTGCTGGAGACAGCAGACTAATAGACTGCCTCCAAAAAGCAGAATCACGTGGTTTTTGGATAGCTAAAAAACAGTTGCAAATTCAATTCAAGATATTATAATGCATGTTTTCGTGCTAAGTTATAAGCAGACGGTACGCAATACGATATACGCAATAATATAAGAAAGGGAGTAATTATATGAAACCGATTACTGAAAGTGGTGTAAACCTGTTTGCGGATGAACTGCCATCCATGGATGAAATAACAAGACTCTCGGCATTTGTTCATTCCAGTGAGGCCAATCAGATAGCTTTTCGAGAAGAGGTCGAGGCCAACGACTCAAAAACCAGCCAGAGTGCTTTTCTTGCGACGGGTATAGGTTTTTATATTCTCAGAAAAGACGACGAAGCAATACAAAAACTCCAAAAGGCACAAGATTGCAAAGAAAAATTTATTTACCTGGCCTTTTCACTTCGCCGAATGGGCGAACTCAAACAGGCGATTGAAAACCTCCAGAAAAGTCTTGATTATGGTGCCGACGGTCTAAATGTCACCTTAGAGAAGGCCGAAACACATCGCAAGGCATCGGATTTCGCCGCTGCCGGAAAGGAACTTAAAACCTGTGCAAACTTTGAAAATGTAAGCGCTGAATACCACTACCAGCTCGGCCGACTCAAAGAGGCACAGGGCTTTTATGATGAGGCGATAGACAATTACAGTATCGCTTTAGAGTTATCCCCGGAGCATAATAAGGCCCTGTTTCACCTGGCTTATCGTTGCGATTTATCCGGCGATAGTGAAGCGGCCATCGACTATTACAAGCAAATAGCTTCAACAGCACCTGTCTATATAAGCGCACTGCTTAATTTAGCAGTGCTCTATGAAGACAACAATGAACTCGATAAAGCAAGTCAATGTGTGGATAAAGTATTAAAGTATCATCCAAATCACCAAAGAGCAATCCTGTTCAAAAAAGACATTGAGAGCTCTAAAACAATGTACTACGACGAGGAAGTGGAAAAGAAGAAGACGCGGAAAAGTCAGATTCTTGAGACGCCGATATCCGATTTTGAGCTGTCGGTTCGGAGCCGAAACTGTCTTAGAAAAATGAATATTTTTACAATTGGTGACCTGTTAAACATTACGGAGTCGGAGCTTTTATCCTATAAAAACTTTGGTGAAACTTCCCTTAGAGAAATTAAGAACATCCTGGACCCGAAAGGTCTGTATCTCGGTATGGCCGTGGAGGAGAAAAGAGTTGCTTCAGTAGAGGGCGCTGAAGACATCTCCGAAGCAGTCGGCGATGAAGGAATATTGAGCAAATCAGTGGAGGAACTTCGCCTATCGGTTCGTTCTCGAAAGTGTCTTCAAAAACTCAATCTTCACACACTCGGGGACTTAACTCGCAGAACAGAAGCTGAACTTCTCGGCTGTAAAAATTTCGGCGTTACAAGCTTAAACGAAATCAAAAAAGCTCTCGATAAGATTGGATTATTACTACGAAACTTAGATTAGTGAACAGCAATAAAAAGACGGACAAAACAAAGGTGCTTCGGCAAGGCCGGATACTTTCGTTGGGGATTTTTCTGTTTTGCGTGTTAACTCTTTCCGGGTGCAAGGCACGCCAACTCGCCAGGCGCACTCCTCAGATGGATGTCGAGCAACGATTTTGGGTAAGAGTTCTGCTGCTTGATGGTGTTGAGAGCTGCACATTAAGATTTCCCTCGGCTTTTTCCGTTGTCGAAGGCGAAGATATTCTACCAATTCAAATCGGCGATGTTTATTTTCCAAAGCCAGACGGACCAGTCAACGTTAATGTCACCGCTGATAAGATTACGATTGCAGGCCGGTCATTTGAAGGGTCTAAGGTAACTATTTTTCCTGAAGAGCCGTACATTTTCAATCTCAATGGCGATGATTACCGAGGGAAATTGAAACTCATAGCAAACCCCAACGGTGACTGTTTCAAAGTGATAAATCTTGTTCCTCTTGAGCCGTATTTAGCCGGCGTAGTCGGTGCTGAGATGCCTGATTACTGGGAGCCGGAGGCACTGAAAGCACAGGCAATCGCCGCAAGAACATACTGTCTGTATATTAAAAAACAGTTTGGGAAAAAACGCGACTGGGACGTTACCACAACCGCAGCCAATCAGGTCTATCGTGGCGTTGCCGCGGAGTCAGCCCAAGTTTGGAACGCAGTCAATCAGACACACGGACAGGTGCTCGTTGCAAAAAGCAAAAAGCGTGACTCAGAATTTCCGATATACGATAAACAATACGAGATTTTCCCGGCTTACTACAGCTCAACATGCGGAGGCCATACAGAGAACAGTAAAAATGTATTCGGAGATTCCTTCGAACCGCTGGTGGGTGTTTACTGTCCCTATTGCAGGAATGTCGCCAAGCTCAGTATATTATTCTGGCCTATGGTACAATTCGATAAGGACCTTGTCTCCAAAAAACTTATAGAGAGATATCCGAAATTAAAACAGCTTGGAAAAATCACGAACATTATCCCAGTCAAGCAGAGCAATTATGACGAGTTTTCTCGTATAACGTTGGTTAAGCTCATCGGCTTAACCGGCAAGAGCGAATTGCTCCGGGCTGAGGACCTTCGATTAACTATTGACCCCACGGGTCAGAAAATACGTAGTACAATCTGCCGAATTGTCTCTATTGAGGATAAAATTGCATTCGTATCAGGTAGAGGTTATGGCCACGGCGTTGGTATGTGTCAATGCGGAGCAGAGGGATTGGCCAGGCAGGGTAAAACCGCAAGACAGATTCTTTATTATTACTATCCCGGCTCAGAAACCGTAAGTATATACTGATTAGAATCCAAAGTTCAAAATTTGGATTTCGATACCTTTATTTAATCCAATGTCTCATTTTCAAGTTATCCATAGAGATTCGGATACCGGAGCTCGACGAGGGATGCTGAGAACACCCCACGGGGATATACAGACACCGGCTTTTATGCCGGTAGGTACAGCCGGTGCGGTCAAGGGAATCACGCCACAGCAGCTCAAAAAAACGGGTGCTGAAATCGTATTGGCAAATACATACCACTTGATGCTCAGGCCGGGTGTTGATGTGGTTGAACAGCTCGGCGGGTTGCATCAATTTATGTCGTGGGACGGCCCGATTCTAACGGACAGCGGCGGCTATCAAATCTTTTCGCTGGCCTGCCCGTTCGAAGATGCACCGCCAAACGATGATTCTCCTCGGCCGCTGACAAAAGTCGATGATGATGGTGTTGAGTTCACAAGCCACATAGACGGAGCGAAAATATATCTGGATGCTGAAACCGCCACCCAGATACAAAATCGGCTTGGTGCTGATATCATTATGTGCTTCGACCAGTGCCCATCGCATCCATCTGACGATTTGCAGCTACAAAAAGCTGTTGAACGAACTATCAACTGGGCCAAGCTTTGTAAAGAATCGCATTCGAATGCAAAACAGATGCTTTTTGGCATTGTCCAAGGTGGAACAGACCAGGCTCTGAGGGAGAAGTGTACAAAAGAGCTTATAAAACTGGGTTTTGACGGCTACGCCATCGGCGGGCTGAGTGTGGGTGAAGGACGAGAGGATATGTTAACAACGATTGAGGATACAGTGGAGCTTTTACCTGAGGACAAGCCGCGTTATCTTATGGGGGTAGGTATGCCGGCTGAGATAATAGCTGCGGTGAGAGACGGCGTTGATATGTTCGACTGCGTTCTTCCAACGCGAAACGGCAGAAACGCATACGCTTTCACGGGAAAAAGACCTGTTCGCGTGAGGAACAGCTCGCTCATTAGCGATGCCGAGGCCATCGAACAGGATTGTGATTGTTACTGTTGTAAGAATTTTAGTCGTGGAGCTATCAGGCATTTCTTTAATATAGGTGAGATGCTCGGGCCAATATTGGTATCGCTGCATAACCTGAGATTCTTCCAGCGCTTGATGACAGAAATACGGCAAGCCATTGAAAAAAAAGAATTTAAAAAATGGTCTGAAGAACAATTAAATAAAATGGTTATTGATTATTGAGATTTGATATTTTAGTATTTTGCTTTTCTGTGTAAATCAAAATCACAGGTTATTTACGAAGGGAATGTTAAAATGGATAATATTTTGATATTAGCACAAGCACCGGGTACCGAAACACCGTCCGGCGTTACTTCTGAGCAGGTTACGACAGAACAAACAACAACTACAACAGTACCGTCCGACCCCAATGCTGCGGCACCACAGCAGCGGGTGCAAAGGTCTCCCTGGACAGGGCTTCTGCCGTTTGTACTGATTTTTCTGGTTATGTACCTTTTACTGTTCAGAGGGCCGAGGAAAAAACAACAGCAGCATAAGCAAATGGTTCAGTCACTGCAGAAAAACGACAGGGTCAGAACAATCGGCGGCATCTTAGGGACAGTCGTAGATATCAAGGGTGATGAAATAACCCTGAAAATCGACGAGTCTAACAATACGAAAATAAAAGTCTTGTCATCTGCAGTTGGAAGAAAGCTATCAGAAGATAAGTAATTCGATACAGTATGCTCGTAAGACGAAAACGGGAATCGAATATCGAGAATCGAGAAAGTTATGAACAAGAAATTGATGCCTAAAATCATTTTCATCATTGCAATAATTGCTCTGGCAATCTGGGTTTTATATCCACCAAACAAGAGATTGAAACCTGGAATGGACCTCGGAGGAGGTACGAGTCTTATCTATCAAATTGACACTCAAGGACTCGACCCATTCGAGAAGAGAGGTCTGTCAGAAAAGATGATAACCGTTCTTCGAAGGCGAATAGACCCGGCAAATATACAAAATCTTATATGGCGTCCAAAAGGCAGCACTCGTTTTGAGATACAAATGCCTTTGGCAAGTGCGGAGGCGCGAGCGAAACGTGAGAATTTTGAAAAGGCACTTGCCGAACTGTTGGCTGAAAATATAAACGTTGCAACAATTATGCGCAGTCTCAGCAAGCCGCCCGAGGAAAGAGCGAAGAAGTTTGAAGAGTTCGCACGTAAAACACCTGAACGTTTGGAAATTCTTAATGTCTTAGCTACGGCTCATGATGAGTTGCACGAACTGTGGAGTAAAAGAGACGAACTCGCAGCTGAACTTCAAATTCAGGAAAAACATCTCTCTGATGCTGAGCTCGAGGTCACCCAAATAAAATTAAACGTTGGTAATTGGAGCACATTTGAAGGTCATCAACTAACCGAGTCGCTCATCGAGTTCCTCGGCACCGCAGAAAATCTTGAGTTACTAAGCGGTTATGTAAATACCTTTCGCCAATGGGCTGAGGTTGTAGAACAGTTAACCGATCTCGAAACCGGCAAAAACATTCAATACAGAGATGCGAAAAATGCGCTTGACGAGTTAAACCTCAGTGAAGACCAGATTAACTACGTATTGGAATTGGGAGGAGAAAAGTCAGTCAAAAGGGCCCGTGCAATTAAAGAACTCAAAGAACAGTTCCCACAACGAGTTGAAAAAATTGAAAGAGCCGTCGCGGCCTATGATGAATACCAGCCTTTCAGGGGACGGCTGGATGACCCCAAGGACCTGCAGCGAATGCTAAAAGGTGCCGGCATACTGGAGTTTCGAATCCTTCCGACACTGGAACATCCGCAGGTGGATACCGATGAGATGCTGCGTTATGCTGAACGTCTGAAGTCGAAAGGCCCAAAATATGCCTCAGATAACAAATACGTATGGTGCGAAATAGACAATATCACGGAGTGGCAGGCGGTCGATGAACAGGGTCGTCCAGTTATAACTGTAAAAGACCGCCAGGGCCGACCAGCAATTGTTGCTCAGTTCGGAGACAAATATTACGTTCTGGCGAGCAGCAAACAAAATGAATGCGTTGTACATACAACCGGCGGCAAAGACTGGAAGCTTATAAAGGCACAGCCAGGAACAGACCCACGAACCGGCAGCAGGTCAATTGATTTCCTTCTGGATGAAAAAGGCGGCCAGCTCTTCGGCAAGGTAACGTCACAGAATATCGACCGTCCACTTTGCATTCTTCTTGACGGAAGCGCGATATCAGCACCAAGCATAATGACAACGATATACACCCGGGGCCAAATAACAGGGTCATTTAGTGAAACAGAAGTTGCAGATATGGTCAATAAGCTAAACGCCGGTTCATTGCCCGCCCGACTGATAGAACAGCCCGTTTCTGTAAAAACCATAGGTCCATCAATAGGAGCAGACAATCGTGACCAGGGTATCAAGGCCGGCTTTATCGGCTTGTTTTTAGTAGTAGCCTGCATGCTTGTTTATTATATGCTTGCGGGCGGGATTGCCGATATCGCACTGCTTATGAACCTGCTAATTGTTCTCGCGATAATGGCAGGCGTCAGGGCAACCTTTACGCTACCGGGCATCGCAGGTATCATCCTTACGATTGGTATGAGTGTTGATGCCAACGTCCTAATCTTTGAAAGAATCCGCGAAGAGCAAAAGAAGGGTTCTTCTCTTCGAATCGCCATAAAGAACGGGTATCAACGAGCATTCAGGACAATTTTAGACGCCAATCTTACTACTTTTATCACAGCGGCTATTCTTTTCTGGGTTGCTTCGGAAGAAGTCAAGGGCTTCGCTATTGTCCTTATGCTCGGTATCGGCTCAAGTATGTTCACGGCATTGTTTGTAACTCGCGTGGTATTCGACTGGCTCCTGGCACGGCGAATCATCAAAGAACATTTAACTATGCTCTCTATCATCCACAATCCCAATGTGAACTGGATGTCAATTAGGCCAGTCTTTTTTACAATCTCTGTTTTACTCATTGCAGCAGGATTGTTCGTCTTTTTTACGAGGGATGATGTAAAAAATAATAAGTATGATATAGAGTTTACCGGCGGAACTTCTATTATAATCGAGTTAAAAGACGAAGTCAATCTCACACGGCAAGATGTGGAAGATAAAATCCGCAAAGCTGGAATTGATTTGAGCAGCCCCGGTCTCGCGGCAGCAAACGTATACAGGTCAGGAAAACCGATTGAATCAAAATCCGATGGAGAAAAAATATACAAAGAATATGAAATCAATACCACAGAAACAAATAGAACTACTGTTACGGTTACGTTAGCCGAATCGGAGCAGACAGCCAATCATACTGTTGAAACTATAACCACAAAAATAAGCAAAGCTCAGGTCAAATCACACGAAAAACTAAGTAATTTGAAGGTTACACCAAGCAGCGAAAATGGCGTTTCATTTATCATAACGACAAGCCAAGTGAACACATCACTCGTCACAAACGTATTGAGCACAGCTTTTCCGAATGCCAATATCTCAAAACCACAAGTTACAGAAATTGTCGACAACGCTATAAAAACTGCATTTGAAGGTGAATTGAAAATACAGCAAAATCTACAACCTGAAATCATCTCTAAGGAAAAAATAACCGAAGAGCTTATCGACTCGTACCCAGAACTTGCCGACTTCATAGGAGGAGTCAAAATTGACTGTAAGATCGAAAAGAAAGCCTCACTCCAAGAAATCAACAAAAGATTCAATAATTTGCGAATGAAGTCTGAGATATATGAATTCAACTGGTACTCTTATGATATCTCCAATCAAGGTTCAGAAGCTCTGGATTCAAATGAACCGTTGGATTCTTTTGTTTACGTTAGTGTTGAGCCGGAGGCAGGTTATCGAGAATTATCCGAAGATGAATGGATACGCTTCGTCGGAAATGAAACAGATAAAGTCATGACTGCCGTCAGCCTAGAAAGTTACTTCCTGCTAACTCAATTTGACCCGTCTGTTGGAGCCGA
>CAZUTR010000033.1:0-14246 GCA_964623545.1 uncultured Pirellulales bacterium
GGCTTTTTTGTAATTATGTTGATAACACCATTAAAGGCATTTGCGCCCCAGGCAGCGCCGCCGGGTCCTCGCACAATTTCTATTCTTTCGATGTCTTCGGTAAGAATCGGCAGGGAGTAATATTCTGAGCCGCCAAACAACGGGCTCTCGGCAGAACGTCCATTTACAAGAACTAACGTACGGTCTGAAGTAAATTCGTGTAGTCCGCGTATACCAACGGCCCATCTGTGACGACTTAATCTTAGCATGTCGACGCCTGGAGAGAATTGTAAGATTTCGGGAATATTGGTCAGGCCGCTATAGTGAATATCCTCGGCAGTAATCACGCTCACGGGGATAGATAACTCGCCAAGTTTCTGGGCCTGCCGAGAAGCTGAGATTACTACGTAAGGTTCCTCCACTAACTGCTCAAGAGACATTTCAAAGAAATCTTCTTTGTCATTGGTGTCCGTTAACTGTGCTAATGACAGGTTGTTAAAGGAGAGCAACAGAGAAAGTGTCAGTACCGGCACAAATGCCCGTATGAATACCACCTTTTGTTTTATCATTGCTGTCACCTTTAACGAAAAAAGTATGTTCATCCACATCCAGCGGGGGCGCCGGGTGTTTAAGCGTTTTCTGCTTATCGTCGTAAAGGTCTTAGCTGTACTTTGTTCTTGCCCATGCCAACCGAATAGGGCAGAAGCTAAAGAATAGATAAGCTTTGTGATATTTGCTATTGCCCCCATTTATCCTTCCACATAACCGTTTCTAACTTGTAGTTTGGAAGATTTCAGTCGAAATAACCCCATTTTTCCCTTTCATTTTTCGGTGATATTATTGCTCTTCTTAACATGGAACTACACCTACTTATGCTATGCTGAGAAAGCCAATTTTATGCATTAAGTTTTCGTGCTGGTGGTGATATTATAGGCTATCAGTATTTGTTGCGGAAATTGTTGATTTTATTAATAATTCGGTGCATCAGGGTCCTATATAAGATGGCAACAGGGCGGTTCGTTTGGTGCTTTTGTGGAACAGAAAAAGATTGTGATGTAAGCCCTTGTTCTCTAAAATGTAGTGCGCAGAGCAGGTTTGAATTCCTGCATTTGGTTTTGTAGGCTGTGAGTGATTTGTGTTGAGTAGAGCGGAAGTACACAGCGTGATATTTGATTTGGAGGCAATGTCTGGTGCGTGTAGGATTGGGGCAATTTGATGCTGTTGTCGGCGACCTTGCCGGTAATGCGAAGAAGATGCGTGATATCTACGCGCGGGCGGTTGATTTGGGCGTGGAGTTATTGGCATTTCCCGAGCTTGCGATTTGCGGCTATCCGCCGGAGGATTTGCTTCTCAAGAAGCATTTTTTGATGGATAATCGCCTGACTTTGGAGGACCTTGCGGCCCGCTGCAAAAAGGGGACTGTGATAGCTGGATTTGCGGAGAGCTATAAAGGCGTTAATTATAATTCAGCTGCGGTGCTGCAGAAAGGATGTATAAAGAGAATCTATCGTAAGCTACTGCTGCCGAATTACGGTGTTTTTGATGAGCGAAGATACTTCAAGTCCGGTACTGAGCCGGTGGTAATTAGTGTCGGGGGGTTGAAGGTTGCGCTCACTATATGCGCTGATATCTGGGAGATTGAACAATTGGAAGGTTTCTTGCGGAGTGTCGGAAAAATCCAGGTAATTGTCAATATTTCCGCATCACCTTTTTACGTGGGAAAAATAAAGAAAAGAGAGGAAGTAGTAACTGAGTGTGCGAAGAGGTTTGGATGTATAGTTGCTTATTGTAACCTTGTAGGGGGTCAAGATGAGCTGGTTTTCGACGGTCGAAGTATGTTCACCGACTCAGGAGGCAGGATTGTAACTGTCGCAAAGGCATTCAAAGAGGATTTGTTGATTGCAGATGTTACAACAAGTAAAAAAGGTATTACTGAGGTGGCGGCTTTGGCGCCGGCGGCTCAACAGCCGAGCGGTGAGATTGACGAGATATATCAGGCACTTGTGCTGGGGACAAGGGATTATTTCCAAAAGAATGGCTTTAACAAGGCCTTGTTAGGTCTTAGCGGAGGTATCGATTCTTCCGTTGTGGCTGGGATTGCTGTAGCGGCTTTGGGGGCCGAGAACGTTATTGGCATAACGATGCCGACGAGGTTTAACAGTCCTGATACGGTAGCAGATGCGGAGAAACTGGCGAAGAATTTGAATATTAAATTTTTGAACATACCGATTGAGTCAATATTAGAACCGTTCCATGAGGCATTGGGGACAGCTGACGGCTGGGATGATAAAGGTATCGCTTATGAGAATCTGCAAGCCAGGATTCGCGGTTGCATCTTAATGTCATTGAGTAATCAGCTTGGTTCTTTGGTTTTGACGACTGGTAACAAGAGTGAAACCGCCGTTGGTTATGCAACGCTTTACGGTGATACAGCGGGCGGCTTTGCAGTGATAAAGGATGTGCCTAAAACAAGGGTTTACAAACTTGCTGAGTATATAAATAAAATAAATGACCGACAGATTATCCCATCCGATGTGCTTGCAAGGCAGCCAAGTGCCGAGTTGAGGGCCGGTCAGAAAGATACGGATTCTCTGCCGGATTATGAATTGCTTGATGAAATCCTCAAGGGTTATGTTGAGCAGGACAGCTCTGCACAACAGCTAATCAAATCTGGTTTGCCGAAGGACATTGTACATAAGGTTATCCGAATGGTTGACCACAATGAGTACAAGCGACGGCTTTCGCCGCCGGGGATTAAGATTACGCCTAAGGCCTTCGGCAAGGACCGGAGACTGCCGATTACAAATCGTTACGGCAATTATGATAATTCGTGCAATTCCTGAAGTATTGCTGCAAGTCTTATGCTATGGTGCGAGGGCGTCGGCGATAGCTTTGCCAAAGGCGCGTGCTGCCAGTGGTCCGCTGGCAGTTATTATTAGACCATCTTTTTCAACTGGAACGCCTGTGTGTATTGCACCGGCCCTTTGAAGTCTGACTTGTTCCGAAAAGTAGCTTGTTACTCTTATGCCTTTGAGCACACCGGCATTGCTGAGTATGGTAGGTGCAATGCAGATAGCCGCCAGAACTTTTTTCTTTTCCACCGCCTGCTTGGCGATGTTGAAAGCTGTAATGCTGTTGAAATATTCCCTTGCACCTGGGCCGCCGATAAAGATTATTGCGTCGTAATCATCAATGTTCAGGTTGTTTATGAGCAGCTCTGCAATCGCTTCCCGGCCTAAGACGCCTTTGATTGGGCCTCTTTGTGAGCTTGCTACAATTGTCTCGATACCTGCTTCATTAAGAACCTGCCTTGTGTCAAAGAGTTCTTCTTCGCGAAAGTTTCTGCTGGCAGTAATCAGTACTGCTTTTTTTGTCCTCTTGGTATCAATTGGTTGGCTCTTGCTCGTATTTGGAGACGTTTGATTTGTGCTTTCCTCTGAGGGATAACCGATACAGACAATTATGAGCGGCTCGAGTTCGGCCGGCATTTTGCAAACCCTGCCGAGCTCTCTTATGTCAAAAGCTCCGACCGGAACGGATACCAAGTCAAGGCAGACGGCCTGCAGTTGGATGTTTTGGGAAACATGTCCGGCTTCAAGAAGGGTGAATCTTTGGGCTTTATTGCCGTATTTTGGTGCGAGCTTTCTCGGTGCGCCGGCGACGATGATGTTACAGGCAGCGTTGGCCACGGCGTCCTGGCCTAAGGCTGCTGCTGACAGTTTTTTTCGCAGGTCTGTGGGCTCGATCTGTTCGAGAGTATGGTCCTGGGGATTGTAAATATACAGGCCTTGCTGTGTGGCAAGATACAGCTTTATAGGATAAAGAGCTCCGGCGGAAGGCGCGGTTCGAAAACCAGTTTGCTTTTGCGTTATGCCCTGACCAGCCCATGCCAACTGGCATATTTGTGAGAGGTCAAGAGGCCTGTTTGCAAACCGGCGAACACTTCTGCGTTTTGCTAATGCTTGCTCTAAACTCAGCGGGCCCGAGAGCTTTGGCTCGGAAAGTTGAATAATTTTCTGTGATTTTGCACGGGCTGTACGTTGTGCCGAGCAAAAGGCTGGCAAAAAAACAAGAATTGTGATGAGAATTATCAGGCGTTTCATTTTTTGACCTCCAATTCAGCATTTAAAATTGCGAATCAGAATATATTTGAATTTAGAAATTAATACATAATATTAAAGTTTAGTTCAGGTTTTAATTTTCCGCTTTTTCCAGCACTGTTACCAGACCTTTTTTAGCATGTATGTGAATTAAGTGAATGTTACGCACATATATTAGCGTATTGAGAGAGAAACCGAGCACAAAGATTGGATTTTTTATGTGGATGGAATACGATAGCAATATCAGGCTTCCCACCAGTGATATATACCAAAAGGCCGTTGGCACATGAGATTTTTTTTTGTATTCGCTGACTATCCATTGCAGGATAAATCGTCCACCGAATGTTAATTGGCCAATTAAAGCTGCTGTCGCCCAGTATGGGTCATCAACTATTTGTTCTGCTATCGCAGTTTTAACAAATTCAATTAATGAGTCGAACATTTTTTTTCTCCATAGATTGGTTACTGGTTATTGGTAATTAGCAACCATTTTTTTAACGGTTCTATAATACACTAATTTCTGGTAAAATTAAAGAGCTGTAGTGTGAAAACAAGATATATTATATTGGTTGATGGCGATTGCATTGTCTGTGTGGAAGTAACTGACTAATTGTGAGAATCGAGGATGGCTTTATCAATTCGACATAAGCTGGCTACAATACCATTGTTGCTCTATTGGCCAACCATTTTTGTTTTGACTCATATGCGCATTCCGCAGCTGGTGCGTAAAGCTGGATTATTTGATAAAACCCTTCACTTTTTGGCATTTTTGATTTTGTTTTTTCTTTTTTGGTTTGCGGTTGGTTTCGGCAGGAAACTGCAGTGGCGCAAAACATCTACCTGGCTGGTATTTTTTACGGTGGTTGCTTATGGCGCTTTGGATGAATGGCTTCAGATATATGTTGGACGCAGTTGCAATATTCCGGATTTTTTGGCCAATCTGTCGGGATGTGTGGCGGGTCTTGTTTTATTGACTTTTTTTTCTTTTTGGCCTGCATTGCTAATTGTGACGGGTATTGCCATTTTTCTTCTGTCGAATATGTCACAGAATGATTTATCTAAGCTTTTACCGGTGACAACTTCAGTGTTTTATTTGTTCGCATATATGTTTTTTACATTGGTGTGGATTCGAAATGTGCAGTTTTTCCTGTTGCTGGGCCGTACCAAGTTCAAGTGGCTGGTCGTATCATTGGCAGCGCCGATGGCTCTTTTGCTTAGCGTAAAGATTTTCCCCATTTCCCACGGCAACGAATTTGTTTTGCGGGATGTCATTATTTCAGTAATCGGGATTGTGATTGTTGTAAGCGTGATTTTCCTTGTGTGTTTATTTGCTAACCGGGCGACTAAAGAATTGTCCGACTCTGTTGTTTAGCGTTTTTTGAACGGTCTGTATAGCGGGTCGCCTATCAAAATCAATTGCCAGGAGTTAAATGGTTTTGTTCTGTAGTACGCTTCAACGAGACATCGGCCCTTGAATAACTCCGTAAAAAAAACACTTGGTAGTGGGAATGAATGCAGATAGGGTTCGTTAACGGCCCCCAGTGTGGCTGTTATTCCGTCAGTGAGCATAGCAGGACACCAGTGGCTGCTGTTTGGGTCTCGAAGGTCGGCTGCTTCAAGACTTGCGATGTGGTATCCTACAGCACCATCGACGAAGTCGAAGGCATCAATATATTTTTGTAAGCTGTACCAACCGCAATAGATAGCTGCGTCGGGGCATGAGTTTGGTTCAAAAAGCTCCTTTGTTTGCTCCTCTTTAACGCTCAGAGTCGTTTGTAGTCTTGTAAGTTTTGCAAGATTTCGCAGAGACTCATCGAAAAAGCTATGTGAATATAATGTTCTCACATCGTTTGTGATACCTTGTGAATCGATATAAGCGATGCCTTTTAAGCCAGTTTTCTCTGTTGTGATTGCCTTGTCGATAAGCCCCTGAACTATCTTGAAATCCGGGCCGTCAAGACGGCACACCATAAGCGTCCTGGAGCCAAATTCCGGCAGGTTTTGTTCTTGAACCCAGGATTGCGGCGTTTTTGAAAAGTCAGCTTTTAATATATTTGGCTGCCAGCGATAAAGCTCATAGTCACCGTGCAAAACAATCGATAATTCGCTGTCGACAGAGGCCTGGGTTTCATTGCCGACGATGGGGTCTATCTCGAATTGCAGTTTAGCTAATTGGCGTTTTATGTTTTCTTTCTTTGTGCTACTCGTGGCAGTATCGCTTTGCTCTAATAGTGTGAGTTTTTGTTTAGCCTGGTTTTTTAATTCATTCAATTGTTTGAGTTTTTCCTCTTTTCCTTTCAGCGTTCTGCGTTTACCGACTTTAATAGGTATCCCATAGATGGTTAACAGACATTTGATTTTCCCATCGAGTTTGGGATTAGTTAGTTTTTTACGAATAGGCCCGGCGAGCTTTGTTTCATATTCTTCCCTGCTCATATCTTCACGCAATGTTGCTCCCAAGGACAATGTAAAGATATTCTTCTTCGGCACCTTTCGTTTGGAACAATAGTATTTAGCGATGCGTACGGATTCTGGTAAGTCACTGTTAGCAATTACCAGAATTTCATGTGGTTCTAAAGCGGAACCTATCTCAGGGATAATTAAGAGAAGCAAGATGATTAATGCGGCTTTCCATGCCATTTTGCAGATGTTTTTCATTACCAAAATAATTTCACTTGAGTATTGTCCGAGGGCTATTTGCTGAGAACCCTCGCCATATTCCTATCGGTTGATGCCGAGGTTAATCCGGTCCGTATGACCTGTAAGGCAAGTGAATCGGGTAATCCCTGATTACTTCGTCATAGTCATCGAACCAATAAGCGTTAGGATTACTTTTGAAGACTAAAAACCGCCCGCTGTCCTCATCAGATGCTGCCCTGTGATATTTGAAATAGACCCGGTCCCGAGTTTTACCAATTATTTCTATTTTTCCATTTGCATGAGACATCACGTAACGAGCCCGTTTCGCCAGTCCGGAGACAAGTGCTTTGGCCTGTTCGATTATCTCATAGCCCTGTTCAATCGGTATTGTATATGCCTTGTTGCCCAGAGCTGGGCGGCACTGGAAGATATAGTAAGGAACAGCCCCGATGAAAGACAATTTCGCAAGCAATTCCGCCAGTATATCGGGATTATCATTCAGGCCCCTGACCAACGGCATCTGATTGGCTACAATTGCATCGGCTTTGTGAAGCATATCTACCGCCTTGACGGCTAAATCCGTCAATTCTCTGGGATGAACGAAGTGGGTCATAATATATATTTTTTTATGGTCGGTGTTGTATCTGGTGAGCATTTCTATAAAAGATGGGTCGTCAACGATTCTGGCCGGGTTGAACGCCGGTATCTTTGTTCCGATGCGAATTATCTGAACATGGTCTATTTGCTTGAGTTGTTGAATTATGTTTTCAAGTTTTGCAGTTGTCAATACGAGAGGGTCGCCTCCGGTCAGAAGCACGTTTGTTATTTCGTCGTGTTCTGATATGTACTGCAGGGCAGCCGGCAGGTCGCGAAGGTACTCTGTTTGTGAGTGTATGAAAACTCGTTTGCGGAAGCAGTACCGGCATATACCATCGCAGACG
Organism: uncultured Pirellulales bacterium; assembly: GCA_964623545.1. Classification (GTDB taxonomy): domain Bacteria; phylum Planctomycetota; class Phycisphaerae; order Sedimentisphaerales; family Anaerobacaceae; genus CAZUTR01. Next base: position 7,661 of record CAZUTR010000033.1, read on the forward strand.
TTGCTAACCAGCAGCAGCGCTGTGGAATTATATTTGTGTTCGAGTCCCGGCAGGATAGTATAATTTTCTTCGTCTGAGGGGTCGAGCCGGCCCCACTTTTCGAGTTCCTGCATATGGGGGATAACGACTTTACGTATCGGGTCGTTAGGGTCGCTCCAGTCTATTAATGACAAGTAATAATCGTTGGCGCGGAAAGCGAACTTATCGGTGACGCTCTTTAGCTGTTCCTTTTCTGTCTCGCTTAATTGCTCAAGCTGGTTTATTTGTGTAAAGTATTTACATTTGGTTGCCGGACTTATATCTTTTAAATTATCTAACGCTTTTTCACTCATTTGTTGTTTGGTGTACCTCTTGTGTATTCATTTTCAGAGTATTTTTTTTCGTAAATACTTTTTCGCCCCAATACCTGTGTTATCGTTGCAATGATGATTTTTATATCGGCCAAAAAACCGGCCGTTTTAACGTATTTAACATCAAGTTCGAGTTTTTCTTCTTGTGTTAGTTCTCCTCGTCCTGAGATTTGCGCCAAGCCTGTCAGGCCTGGTTTGACAAAAAGCCGCTTTTTCTGCTCCTCGCTCCACTCCTGGATTTGTGAGATATATAGCGGACGAGGTCCGACAATACTCATATCACCTTTTAATACGTTAAATAATTGTGGAAGTTCGTCGAGCGAGTATTCACGAAGAAGTTTTCCTGTTTTTGCCAGTCGGGGGTCATTGCCAGATTTGGGGCTTGGACCAAACGGGTCGGCATCGAGCTTCATCGTGCGGAACTTATAAAAGATAAATGGTTTTCCATTTTTGCCTGCTCGTTGTTGTTTGAATATCGCCGGGCCTTTGCTCGTTGCTCTGATTAGAATGATTATGATAGCCAGAGCTGGCAGCAGAATAATCACAGCTGAAAAAGAAAAAATAATATCAAATAGACGTTTGGACAAATTGTACATCTTTGTTTTGTTACCTTTTAATATCTTACTACAACGTTTTCAGCAAAGCAGGTAGTTTGTCGAGGGATTTGATTACTAAATCGGGTTTGGCAAATTCATCAAGTGGTGGCTCGCGGTGTATTGCATTTTTACGAATTATCTGGACAGTTTCAAATCCGAGTTTATTGGGAGCTATAAAATCTTTGGCTGCATTGTCGCTGATATATGCGCAATCCTTACCCTCAACTTTTAACTCATTGGTTATTTTTTCAAAACCCGTCGGCGATGGTTTCCAGAATTCCCGGCCAAGCTCTTCGGTGTAAATTATACATTTGAAGTATTTTTCTATCCCCAGCGCCTGGGCTTTGAGTCTTTGTGCAGGTAAGTATCCATCGGTAAGCAATGCCAGCTTATAATCAGTTTGAAGGTCCTTTAAGACATTCTCGCTTTCGGCCGGTAGAGTAATTGAGGGGTAGTGTTGACGGTAAGTTTCGACCAATTTTGCTATGAGATTATCGTCATAGGCGATTGCGAACTGCTCAAGGACTGCGTTGAAGGTCGTTTTGTGGTTTCCTGCGGCAAACTGACTCCACAGGACGTTGTAGAATTCCTCGGCCTCAGGCGGAGGTTGCTGACTGGTTACCAAATCGCCTATTGCCTCGGCTACCGCACGAAAACCGCTTTTGCAGTATTCGATTTCGTCGTAGAGCGTATCATCCATATCAAAAACAATGCATTTCAGCATAATCAACGCCTTTGCCCGAATGATTTGTGTACATTTTACAGTTTGAGACAGATTAAGCTTAGTCACCGAATTATAAGTATTTGTGTTCAAAATGTCTATTCTGTTATCTGTTCGGTAGGCACGACGATTTGAAAACAGCCAATTATCAGGATTGGCTATGAAGCAATAAAAAACTTGCTAAAACGGGGTAACGAAAGTATCTTATTTACTCCATATTTTTGGCAAAAGTGTATTGATAACTTTGACTTAGGAAGGTTTATGATGAGCACAGGTGCACAAAAGGCAGCTTTTTTTGAGCTTGACCAGCTTGCCGTTCAAACGATTCGTTTTTTATCCGCTGACGGTGTCCAAAAGGCCAATTCCGGACATCCAGGCATGCCGATTGGTATGGCGGCCCCGGCTTATGTGCTGTGGACCAGGCATCTGAGGCATAATCCTGCTAATCCTCGCTGGCATAATCGGGACCGCTTTGTTCTTTCAGCCGGCCACGGCAGTATGCTGCTGTATTCTCTGCTGCATTTATGCGGTTACGAATTGTCTCTGGATGATTTGAAGAATTTCCGGCAGTGGGGCAGTAAAACCCCCGGACATCCAGAATATGAGCCCCAGCTTGGTATTGAGGTGACAACGGGGCCTTTGGGCCAGGGTATTTCCAACGCAATAGGAATGGCGATTGCTGAAAAGTATTTGGCAAGCTATTTCAATCGCGATGGATTCGACATAATCAATTATAAGATTTATGTAATTGCTGGCGACGGTGACTTGGAAGAAGGAGTATCTTCGGAGGCTAGTTCGTTGGCGGGACATCTAGGTCTGGATAATCTTATTGTTGTATATGATGATAATCATATCACAATTGATGGCGATACGGCTCTTGCCTTTACGGAGGATACTGCAGCAAGATATAAGGCCTACGGCTGGTTTGTGCAGGAGGTAGGCGGTGACGGAAATGATATGGCAACTTTTGAGAAGGCACTGGAGAAAGCGAAAGAGGAAAAAACTCGACCTTCGATAATAAAGCTTCGCACGCATATTGCATTCGGTAGTCCGAATAAGCAGGATACCGAAGGTGCGCACGGCGCTCCTTTGGGTGAGGATGAAATCAAACTGATGAAGAAAAACTTCGGCTGGGACCCTGACAAAACTTTTAATATCCCTAAAGAGGTTGCCGTCCATATTGGCAAAGTCAAGCAAGCTGGGGTGCAGGCCGAAACGGATTGGAATAAATTACTGGAAGAATACGCTCAGGAGTATCCGGCTTTGGCCCAGCAGTTAAAGAAAGCGGCCGGGGCAAAATCAAGCGTAAATATCGATGATATTTTACCGAAGTTTGAAGCAGGCAGTTCAGTCGCGACACGTAAGGCGTCGGGTAAGGTCCTCGAAGCTTTGATGCCGAAGTTTCCACTGGTGATGGGCGGCTCAGCAGATTTGACGCCTTCGAATAATACCAAATGGAAGGATGCCAAGGATTTTCAAAAAGATTCACCAGACGGAAGATACATCCGTTATGGCGTTCGTGAGCATGCGATGGGTGCAGTTATGAACGGAATTTCCGTCAGCGGCCTGGCCAGAGCGTATGGCGGAACATTTTTGGTTTTCAGCGATTATATGCGGCCGGCGATTCGTGTTGCAGCTTTGTCGAGTTATCCGACTATTTTTTTATTTACTCACGATAGTATTGGTCTGGGTGAAGATGGCCCGACACATCAGCCGGTAGAGCATATCGCTGCTCTTCGGGCAATACCTAATCTACTTGTCTTTAGACCTGCCGATGCCAATGAGACTGCCCAGGCGTGGAAGTTTATTCTGGAATATAAAGATGGACCGACTGCTATTCTTCTAACTCGACAGGGCCTGCCCGTGCTGGACCAGGAAAAATACGCTTCGGCTGCCAATGTGAATAGAGGTGCTTATGTTCTTTCCGGTGTCGATAAGCCGGATGTTTTACTTTTAGCGACCGGCTCGGAGGTTTCGCTCGCTCTGAATGCTTTCGAGAAACTATCAGTCGAGGGGATAAATGCGCGGGTTGTCAGTATGCCGTGCTGGGAGCTGTTTGAAAAACAGAAAAAAGATTATCGTGACTCGGTGCTACCGCCGAGCGTCAAAGCAAGGGTCGGCATTGAAGCTGGTGTTGAATCCGGCTGGCGAAAATGGTTGGGCAGCGAGGGTGTCTTTATCGGTATGTCGTCATTCGGTGCTTCGGCGCCTGCAAAGGTCTGCTTCGAAAAGTTCGGGATTACGATAGAAAATGTGGTCGAGGCAGCTAAGAAATCATTAGGTAGGTAATTCAAATTTATTGATTGTATGTATCATTCCTGCGAGGGACCGCTTGGATGAATGTGGTCTCAAGACTTCGATAGAGATATTCTTATTGGAAGGGATTAAACCGCGAAACAATCCTGAAAAAATTCTCGTCTGGAAGTCTTTTGCGTTTTATACTATTGTTTTTCACAAGGGCTTATGAACCTTGGGCGGGACAAGACGGTTTCGCAGATTATATCCCGGTTAAAGGCCGTAGGTAGTAAAGGGGTCGTTGAATTGGCCGGGATGTGGGGGGCGTATGCGCGCCTGCTGGCGGCATTTTTATCTAAAGAGCTTTCTCGGCCGATTCTGTATGTGTGTCCGCATATTGACGATGCCGACAATGCCGGCGATGATTTGCGAACCTTCGGCGCCGGGGATGTTGAAATCCTGCCGGCCTGGGAGGGCGAAGAAGATGTTGCGGATGCTACCGATGAGATTCGCGCCGAGAGATTGAAGCTTGTCTCTCGTATCTCACATCTCGTCTTTCGTTCTGAGAAAAGTGGACTTGTAATACCCGCATCTGTGCAGGCGCTTTGTCAGCCGATACCAAAGCCGCAAGTGCTGCATAAAAGCTGCCTGCAATTGCAGGTAAATAAGACAATGCCACCGGAGCAGGTAGCCGGCTGGCTTGTTGAAAATGGTTTCGAGCGGGTCGAGAGAGTTGATTTGCCGGGGCAGTTCGCACGTCGCGGGGGTATAGTGGATATTTATTCTCCACTGAGCATCGACAAAATTGCATCCGATGGAAAACAAGACGATGCTTCATCGCAAAGCTCTGATGCTGTTCGCATTGAGTTTTTCGGTGATACTATAGAAAGTATTCGTGAAATTGACCTTGATACTCAGCGCTCCGGCAGGGAGCTGGAAAGTATAAGCATAGTATCCACCGTTTGCGGGACGTCACAGGAAGACAGGGAGCTTTTTGTGAATATCCTACCTGAGGATACGGTTGTAATTTTCGAAGAGCCGGCCGACTGCGAGGAGGTTGCAAAGGTATTTCTGGAGCGGGTTGAAAATCCGAATCGGCTATATAGCTGGGATGATATTTACAAGGCCGTTGATAGATTGACACAATTGCATATCTGCAGATTTGCTACGACTGCTGAGGACTTTTTGAAAGTTGATGTTGCAAGCGTTCAGCGGTTCCAGCATAAAGCCAGTTCCGTATGGTCGGGACACAAGCAAGCACTTGAAGAATTAGTCGCAGAAGCCAGACAGGGTAGAAAAATAATTCTTTATTGTGAAGCGACGGCGGAGATTAAACGTGTCGGCGAGATTCTAAAGGAGATTACAGGAAAAATTCCGGCAAACTTTAAACTACTGCAGGGCTTTGTCCATCAGGGTTTCGTTGTAAATTCGCTCAATACTATTGTCATCAGTCACCATGAGCTGTTCGGCCAGTTTGCTCTCAGGAGAAGACAGCGGCCGATTCGGCCAAGCGTCGCAATCGATACCCTTAGCGATCTGCAGGCGGGTGACTACGTTGTTCATATCAATTACGGGATAGGCAAATTCCTCGGAGTGGAAACCATAAAGGAAAAAGGCGGCACAGGTGAGTATCTTACGATTGAATATGCGGACGGTGTTAAAATTCAGGTTTCTGTTCGAAATATAGCGCTGGTTCAAAAGTATATCGGGACAAGTCCGAGACGGCCTAAGCTCTCAAAGGTCGGCTCCAAAAGATGGCAGAAGCAGAAGGAGAAGGTCTCGCGTTCTGTACAGGACCTTGCCGGCGAGCTGCTTGATTTACAGGCCAGACGCGAAGCGATAGGGGGAATAGCTTACGCTGTAGATTCGAATTGGCAGGCCGAGTTCGAGGAATCATTCGCCTACCAGGAAACACCTGACCAGAGCACAACGGCCGGAGAGATTAAAAGTGATATGCAGCGGCAGGTGGCAATGGACAGATTGTTGTGCGGTGACGTCGGCTACGGCAAGACCGAGCTTGCGATGCGCGCAGCTTTCAAGGCAGTTGAGAATGGAAAACAAGTTGCGGTTTTGGTGCCGACAACGGTATTGTGTGTGCAGCACGGAAGGACCTTTACCGAGCGATTTGCGGACTTCCCTGTCTGCATCGAAGTTCTGAATCGTTTCAAAAGCTCAAAACAGGCGGCGGATATTATCTCGCGAACCAAAGCGGGCAAGGTTGATATTCTGATAGGAACACATCGGCTTTTGAGCAAGGATATTGGCTTTAAGGATTTGGGACTCTTAATCATCGATGAGGAGCAGCGTTTCGGAGTCGAGCACAAAGAGAGATTAAAAAAGCTGCGGATTAATGTGGATGTGCTTACAATGACTGCAACACCGATACCACGAACACTGCATATGTCGCTTCTTGGACTGCGTGATATAAGCTCGCTGGCTACGCCACCTTTGGACAGACGAAGCATAGTGACGGAGGTTACCGCTTATAGGATAGAACTTATAAGAAGAGCGATAATTCGCGAGTTGAACCGGCAGGGTCAGGTGTTCTTCGTACACAATCGGGTCCGGACGATAGAGAAAAAGGCGTGGGAGATTCAAAAGCTGGTTGGTGATGCGAAGGTCGCAATCGCCCACGGTCAGATGGCCAAACATGAGCTGGAAAAAGCGATGATAGATTTTGTGCT
>CAZUTR010000034.1:0-10189 GCA_964623545.1 uncultured Pirellulales bacterium
TTATTATTTCTAAAACCATAAAAAAGGAAGACACAGATATTCACAGAGAAAAAAGAATATTAGCTACAAATTAACACGAATTGTTACAAATAAAAGAAAACTGGAGTAAATTCGTGAGAATTTGTGGTTGAATAGTTGTTCGTTAAGGAGCAATGAAATGGCAGAAGAAGAACAACAAACCACAGTATCGAAAAATACAGTTACCATCGAAGAAGCGGGGCCGTGCAGGAAAAAGATAGTCGTCGAGGTGCCGGAAGAGACGATTAAAGCGGCAACGGACGAGCAATATGAGAATCTGCGTAAAGAAGCAATCGTGCCGGGCTTTAGAAAGGGCAGAGCACCCCGCCGGCTTCTGGAAAAGAAATTCGGCAAGGAAACGGTGGAGCAGGTCAAGTTGAAACTGCTGGCGGAGGCGAGCGACGCAGCCATTAAGGATAATGAAGTGGATATGCTTCGCGAGCCGGATATAGACTTTGAGAATATAGAGCTGCCGGAAACGGGGCCGCTGAAGTTCGATTTTGAGGTTGAGGTGCGTCCGGAGTTTGATTTGCCGGCGCTGGAGGGTATTGCGGTAGAGAAAACAAAACTCGAAGTTACCGATGAACAAGTGGACAAGGAAATCGAACAATTGCAGAAATGGTCGGGCGTATGGACGCCGCGAGAGGAAGGGGCAATTGAGCTTGATGACCAGATAATTGCGGATGTGGTATTGATAACCCATGGCGAGACGGAGGAAGAAAAACAAGAACAGAAATTGAACAACGCTGAAATATATGTGAGGCACAATGGTTTTGTAGGGGCTGTGCCTGTGGAGGACCTTGATGGAATTTTAGTGGGCGGCAAAACTGGAGAGGCCAAAAAAATAAGCATTGAGGTTCCGAAAACATATTTCAGAGAAGAATATCGCGGCAAAAAGGTCGATATAGAGATGCACATCAAAGATATCAAATGGCTAAGGAGCGCAGAATTAGATGAAGCGTTTCTAAAGAGGTTGGGTGTCGAGGACGAGGATAAGCTGCGTGAGGGGATTCGGGAGAGACTGCAGGGACGGTTGGAGAGTGAGATAAGGGCGGAGATGGGCGAGCAGATATATAAGTATTTGCTCGAGAAGACTTTTCTGAAAGATGACCTGCCGGTGGATATTGTTGCTGAGCAGTCAGCTTCGCTTTTGCAAAGGCAATATGTAAATATGTTGTCGCGTGGGTTGGCTCGAGAGCAGATTGACGAGCAGATGGAACAGTTGCGGGCGGGCAGTGAGCAACAAGCAAAAGAGCAGCTCAAGACGTTTTTTATAATGGACAAAGTAGCTGAGAAACTCGAAATCGAGTTGAGTGAGGAAGAGATTAACGGTCATATTGCACAGTTGGCCATGCAAAAAGGGATGCGACCTGAGAGATTAAGAGACCAGATGGAACGCGACGGCTCGCTGGGGCAATTCAAACTGCAGGTTCGAGAGAATAAGTGTATCGCCAAGCTGCTCGAGTCGGCGAAGATAACGGAAGTCGAGCCGAAAGAAAAAGTGAGAAAGACTGTTAAGAAGAAAGCTAAAAAGACAGTTTCGGCTGAGAAAAAAACGAAATCAAAGAGTGGAAAAACAGCCAAGACCAGCCCCCGCGTCTCCCGACGCGAGGCGGGGCGGCGGGCGAAAAAATCAAAGGGCAAAGATAGTTAGCTTGCCCGTCTTGGCTTGGCCAAGCCGAGACAGGATAATCATTTGTCGTCTTCCGTAAGGAAGCAGTAGAATAAATTGTAAGGAAATAATAAATCTCTTCCGTAAGGAAGGTATAAAAATGGCATGAGCATCCAGTTTTGTTAAAGATATTGTAAAAATTATTAAAAATGGAATGGGGTTTGCTATCGAATTCGAATTCGTAACGAAATCGAAGGATAGTATGTAATACTATTCGAATTCGATTTCGGGGAAATGAGATTTCCATAATTATCGACTTCGGTTCGATTTGAGATGAAAAGATGATTGATAAATTTGGAAAAGTGCTTGTTTTTAGCTCGAAAGAGTGGCGTTGGTTCGGGCGGTGCTACGGATTGACGCAAAGAGAGATTGAGGTTTTGAGATTGATGTGTCAGGGGTGGGACAACAGAAAGATAGCACAGGGTCTAAATATCAAATATAATACAGCAAGAGCACATATGAGCAACGTATACAAGAGGATGGGAGTTCATAGTAAAGTCGAAGTTATTATGACTTTGTTGAATAATATGAAAAACATGACAAAATAGAAAAAAATAATAAATGTGTAAATGTATGATAACAAAAGGATTAGAAAAAGAATAAGAATATATATATTTTTTTTACGGGGGAAATAGTCAAATAGACTAATACAAATGACTACGAGCATAATAAAACTGATGGAGAAAAAAAGATTTGGAAGAAGAAGCAGGTTGTTTTTATTGGCAAGTTTTGGGACAGGATTTTCAAAGAAAGAGATTTCGCAGGTGTCCTCGGCAATTGAGCAAAAGGTTCGAATGGACAGGAAGGTCTCGGTTAAACATTATGGAGCAACGTTCATAGGATGGAGAAAAGAAAAAGAAAAAAGAAGCGCAGGGTAAAAAGAGTAAAAAAATATAAAAATATGAGATACCCGACGGGATTATGTTTTACAAGATACTGGAAGGGTACGGCTATTGAGTAAAGCAGATATCATATCTGAACATTTAAGAACTAAAATACCGACAAGTAAAAAACATTTGCGGGATTACATAAGTGTTTTTATAGGTGTCGATGTTCCCGTGCATAATGTAATTGCAGGTCACAGCAATCAGATGGATTATATTTGGCACGCTTTCAGTTCGGATTTTGTCAAACCGAAACCGATAAATGCCGATTGTGTTGTTTGGGCGAACAGAGGCGGCGGCAAGACAGAGACGGCAGCACTGGTTACTGTTCTCGACTGTATTTTCAAGCCGGAAATACAAATAAGAATTTTAAGCGGCTCCGGTTATCAGGCGGGCAGAATGTACGAATATTTCGAGAAATTTTTACATAAAAATTTTGCAGATATGATAGCAGATGTAAAAACGAGGCCTGCACAAAAAACAACATTAAAGAACGGCGCTGTTGTGGAGGTTTTGGTTCAATCAGAGACAAGCGTAAGGGGTCAGCACGTTCATAAACTGCGATGTGACGAGGTTGAGCTATTTAAGGAAAAGGTATTTGACGCTGCACAATTTACGACAATGAGTAGCGGGAATTACACGGCAGCATTGGAGGTTATCAGCACAATGCACAAGACAGCGGGACTGATGAAAAAGTTAGTTGACCGTGCGAAGCAGGCGCACAAGCCGATATTTAAGTGGAACATTTGGGACGTGATAGAGAGGTGCAAAAATCCGTCTTGTGAGGGCTGTGAGTTATTTGTCGCCTGTGAAGGCAAAGCAAGGAAAGGACAGGGCTATTTCAGGATAGAGGACACGGTTACACAATTAGGAAGGACGAACCCTCATTTGTTTAATCTCGAAATGCTTTGCGGCGAGGGGACAAAAAAAAAATGGGGCTGGCGGGTATCGGAGAGGCGTTATTGATTTACTTGAGAAATTTTATGAGATACAGAATAATTACAGATAAAGATGATATTTTTGGTGACTGTGATAATTGCGATTCTGACGATTGCGAAGGTTGTGTATTGAATGGCAATGGCTAAAAGAAGAAGGAAAAAGAAACGAAGGGTAAAAGGAGCGAAAAAATATAAAAACACGGCAGACAAGACGGGATTATGTTTTACAAGACAATGGAAGGGTACAAGTATTTGTTAAGGGATAAAAAAAATGCCGAAAGCTATAAAATTTATAAATCGGTGTGTCTCATATACTAAAAAACGAACTCGATGTAAAAATAAAAGAGTAGTTGGTTCGAGATATTGTGGGGTTCATAAGAGAGCAGCCATGATGAGGGGCAAAGACGAGATATGGCTGCCTCCGAGATGGCCATTAGGAAATTGAGGTAAAAAAATGAGTTTTTCACAAGCAATAGCAATTACAAACAGTATAGCTTTAATACTATTCGGCTTATGGGGACTGTTAAAATATTTGTCTTTACATATTAAAATTCAGCCATATACTGAAGATGAAGAAATAATGGATGAGATAGATTATTCGGACGGTAGATGTGACGACTGTTATTATAGAATGGAACTTGAAAAAATAGAAAAACAGAGAGCCGATAAAAAAGAGGTAAATAATGAGACATAGAGACACTGGGATATACAGTCAATACGGTCCACCCGGTCAGTATCAACGCTATCGACAGATGAGCTTGGATGATATGCTTTTGGAGAACCGGATTGTATTTTTGATAGGTGAGATTTCCTATGCGCGGGCGGCGGAAGTTATTATGAAGATGCTTTATCTCGACAATCAAAAGCGCAACACTGAAATCAGCTTGTACATCAATTCTCCTGGCGGCAGTGTGGATGATACGATGGCTGTTTATGATACGATGCGTTTTGTTGGCTCACCGGTTGCGACCTTTTGTATCGGCAGGGCCCAGTCCGGAGCCGCGATTGTACTGGCGGCAGGCACAAAAGGCAAGCGCTACGCACTGCCGCACGCGAAGGTTATGCTCCATCAGCCCTGGGGCGGAGTCAGCGGGCAGGCGGCCGATATCAAAATCCAGGCGGAGGAAATCCTCAAGGCAAAAGATATGATAAACAAGATTCTTGCGGAGCACACCGGCCAGTCGATTGAGAAAATACAAGCCCAGACCGAAAGAGACAGATATATGACCGCAGATGAGGCGTGTAAGTACGGCCTTATTGATGAGGTTCTGCACGAGGAAGAAGAATTAGAAGAAAAGAAGAAAAAAAATAAAAATTAAAAAGAAGGTGAAAAAATAGTAGGATATGGATTATGACGGTTAATCAAAATTTAGTACCGATTGTGATTGAGAAAAGCGGCAGGACCGAACGGGCTTATGACATCTATTCACGACTGCTGAAGGATAGAATAGTTTTTGTCGGCGGGATGATTGATGATACTGCGGCGAATTTGATTATCGCTCAGATGCTGTTTCTCAGCAACGAAGACAGCAAGAATGATATTCATCTTTATGTTAATTCGCCGGGTGGCTCAATCACGGCTGGGCTTGCGATATATGATACGATTCAGTTTTTGCGCTGTGAAGTTGCGACGTACTGTGTCGGACAAGCGGCAAGTATGGCGGCGGTGCTGCTGGCTGGCGGCAAGGCGGGTAAACGCTTCATCCTTTCAAACGGCAGAGTGCTGCTGCATCAGCCGTTAATCGCAGGACAATTGATAGGCCCCGCTACCGATTTGGATATCGAGGCAAAGGAGATATTGCGATTGCGGTCACGGCTGTATAATATCGTAGCTTCACACACAAGCCAAAGCCCTGAGAAGATTGAAAAGGACTGCGACCGAAATCTGTGGCTGGAGGCGGAAGAGGCAATCAGCTACGGTCTGGTCGACAGGATAATACAAAAAGCGCCCGAAATTGTCAGAGAAAAAAATGAATAGTAAAAAGACACTGCTTGTTATCCTGGTTGGATACCTGCTTATGTTTGTCGGCGGTTGTGGTGGTGGCGCAATAGATACGACACTCTCTGAGCAGATTCAGAAATTGAGGGAGGAAAACAGGCAGTTGAGTGACCGGATTGAAAAGACTCAAGCTGAGAACGAAGGATTGAACGGACAAATCCGGATTTTGGCTGGATTGCAGGCCGGTGAGGGTTTTATAAATCTCTACAACCTGCAAAAAATCAAAATCGGTGGATATACCGGATTTTTTGATAATGATAAAGACGGTATAAAGGAAATTCTGAATATATATATACAGCCGATTGACGAGGAAAATGACATAGTAAAAGCAACAGGTGCCGTGGATGTTCAGCTCTGGGACCTGAACAGAACAGACGGCGAGGCGCTACTTGGCAGCTGGCACATAAAACCGATTGAACTTAAGAAAATGTGGTTTGCTACTTTCATTACAATCAATTATAGACTGACCTTCGATGTAACGGACAAAATCAAGGAAATAGAGTCCGCTGAAGGCGGCCTGACAGTGAAGGTCACTTTTACCGATTATATGACCGGCAAAGTATTCACAGAGCAAAAAGTAATAAAGTCTGATTAAAGACTGCGATTTTAGTTGGAAGTCGCTTTATTTTTTAATCTTTAGCTGCTGTTCAGTTGCTTCTTGCAGTACTCATACCATTTTGTAAAATCTAGTCATGCAGAAATTGCTTAACAGGATAATCTGCGGCGATTTACTAATTGCCAAAATGGGTAATCCCAAAGAAATCATAGGATATTAGTGAAAAATTTTGGGAAAAAAGTAAAATTATTCCTTGACAAGGATATCAAATCTGTTATACTTCAGATATTACTGGGTCGAGTTCTGGCTAAAGGTCAGGGCTAAATCGAAGCTAGTATCATCTCTGGTTTATCCGACCCCTTTTATAAAACGGCAGTTGTTTTGTGCCAAAAGCACCGAGGTAATTTGTGAAATTGAGCGCACGATTTCGCAAAAATGACCTAACTGCTCAATATGATATTTTGCGCAGAAAGGAGATATAGTATGAATACTACTCGTCCACCACCTATGATAACAATAAATTGACTTGGATAATGTAATTTAGTTTAAAATATAACTTTAATCCGATCCGGCTATAGGTCGGATCAAAAGGAGCTTAATTATGATTAATGAAAAATACACAATCGTTCAAGAAGAACGATTCATAGAGGCAACTCGGGACAGTGGCTATAAATCAACCGCCAGTGCTATCTCAGAAAATGCAGACAACTCATTTCAAGCAGGAGCGAATAGGTTTGTTATCCACTTCATAAGTAAAAAGCAGACTCACTCAGGCAAAGGAAAGCATCCATCGCCAAAGGTAATAGAAGTTGTGTGTATAGACGATGGTTCTGGAATGTCACCGTCAGTTCTGAGAAATGCACTTCGTTTCGGGGGAACAACAAGATTCAATGATCGGAGTGGAATGGGCCGTTTCGGTATGGGTCTCCCAAACTCAGCGGCAAGTCAATGCCGGCGACTTGAGGTGTACACATGGAAGAAAAAGGGGAAAGTTTACTTTTGCTATCTGGACATCGATGAGATTACTAATGGCAAGATGTTAGTTGTTCCTGAGCCGTCGATGAAACCCTTGCCGAAAGAATACGCACCGCTTAAGTTGGCGGATACCGGAACTATGGTGATTTGGAAAAAGTGTGACCGACTTGATTACTCTGCTCGTGAGGATACTCTTACAAGGGAGCTACCCAAGACACTAGGCCAAATCTATCGTTATTATCTTGCCAGCGGCAAGGAAATTCAGGTGAACGGCCGACAGGTGAAACCGTCCGATCCCCTCTACCTTATGCCGGATGCTGAATTTACTGGCGCTTCACAACATGGAGCACCTATTAAGTTCGACGTGAAGATCCCCGGAGTGGATGGGCAGACTTCGTCTGTAGTAGTAAAGTTTTCGCTTTTGCCTGAAGAGTGGCAGATAAAGTTCGGGAAAAGTAAATCTGAGAGGCGAAAAATAGGTATTGGCAAATCAACTGGGTTCTCAATAGTTCGTGCCGGACGAGAAATAGATTACGGGTACTTCGGTTTGCGATCTCGACATTGGACAGACTCATGGTGGAGTTGTGAGATTTCTTTTCAGTCCGAACTTGATGAATTATTTGGTGTCACTCATACGAAGCAACAGGTAAAACTCAGCGAACAAATAAGAACCACCATAGAAAAAGGTGTTAACGCAAATATTGCAACGCTTGCCGATATCATAGTAGAACGCAGCAAAAGGCAACATCGTAAAAACACAAATATCGCTGAGGAAATTGCCAAAGAGCAAGAAAAATTCCTACAGACTTCGCCCGAGCTTCGAGACAAGGATCCAGAGGTAATTGAAAAGGAGTTGCAGCAATACGCCGAAGAAAAAGCGAATGATGATAAATCTGTCCGAGAATTGATAACCGAGCTTCACGACCAACCTTTCGTAATGGACTTCGAAGATCTTCCTGGAGCTCCATTCTATCGCGTCAGGACATTTGGCCAGACAACCGTCGTTAGTCTAAATCGCGTCCATTTGTTCTTCGAGAAGTTATATGCGCCACTGTGCGATGCTGAACCAGCCAGTAAAACTGCACTTGAATTGCTCCTGTTTACTCTCGCAAAGTCCGAGACGCTAGCCAGTCATGAAGGGAAAACATGGTACGAGTCGCAACGGGCAGAGTGGGGTCTAATCCTCTCGGTCTATCTAGCTGGGATTGGGTCTGTAGCAGATCTTAAGCAGCAATAGATATACAGGTTTTGTGAGTTTAACTTTAATACCTAGATCCATACGAAGGCGGGCTGGCTTTAATGGCCAGTTCGCCTTCTTTGTTTGCTACATTGCGAAAAACATGCCTCAATACTTTTTAAATCTTAGACTGGTCTTGAAAACACCGGAGGATAGAGTACTATATGTGAATGAAAAAGTGGCTAAATATGATCGTATGTGGTGATTGCGTCAAGAAGCTCAGCACAATTAACAAACCATTTGCGGACCTTATTTTTGCCGACCCGCCTTTTAATATCGGATACAAATATGAAAATTATAATGACAAACAGAAAAGGGACAACTATCTCAATTGGACAGAGAAATGGATGAGAGCCTGCCATGATGTGCTTAAAAAAGATGGCTCATTCTATATTGCTATGTGTGATGAATATGTTGCTGATGTGAAAGTTATAGCCGATGAGCTGGAACTTTTTATGCGCAACTGGCTGATTTGGCATTATACCTTCGGCCAGCAGACTAAAAATAAATTCGCACGTTCGCATACACACATATTATATTTCGTAAAGGATAAGGATAATTTCACATTCAATGCTGATACGATGAAAATATTTTCAGACAGACAAACAGTATATAAAGACCGACGTGCCAACCCAAAAGGCAAGATGCCGGACGACGTCTGGAATGAGTATCCACGCGTATGTGGAACCTTCAAAGAAAGATTGGATTTTCCCTGTCAGATGCCGGAAAGTTTGCTAGCTCGGATTATTCGTGCAAGTTCAAACGATGGTGACTGGATTCTTGATCCTTTTAGTGGATCAGGGACCACCTCTGTTGTAGCCCATAAGTTAAATCGTTTATACACTGGTATAGAGATATCAGAAAAATATGTTAAAGAATCGCAAAATCGTATTAAAGATTCTGAAGGTTTACCAGTTGAAGGCGAAGGTTTACCTAAATGGCCAGAACATTCCGACCGAGAGCTAAAGTGGCTTTATCACGAAAACAAAGTAACTGATGGGAAATTGCGTAAAGATAAAATGCTGTTGTCTATATTTACTGCAAAATTGAATGAACGGCTAAAGAAAGCTCAACTTTACACGCCAGATGATATTATAGATCGTTTGGAAATATTGCGAAAGGCTGGTAAATTAGGAGCACTTCGTGAAGAAAGAGTTCGTTCAAAATAGGAGCCATAGTTGGTTAAGAGCTCAAAAAATTTGTGCTCTTTTCTTTGCATTTGTTGGCAGTGCGGTGATGCTGACAGTTATTCAGCCGCCGTTTAGTCTGTCCTGGCTGGCGTGGGTGTCACTGGTGCCGTTTATACTCGCCTGTTCACCTCAGGTGAAAGTTAAATCCTTGATTGTCGTTTCTTTTCTGGTTTCTCTTTTGTACTGGCTCGGCAATCTGTATTGGGTGACTTTTGTAACGTTGCTTGGCTGGTTTGCCTTTTGTCTTTATACGGCTGTACTTTGGCCGATGCTTGCAGTGTCCGTGCGTTATTGCCGAGGTAAGAAGCTTCCGCTTTTTATTGCCGTGCCGATATTGTTTGTCGGGGCCGAGCGATTGCAGGGTTTATTTTTAGGAGGTTTCTTCTGGCGATTTCTGGCTCACAGCCAATACACCAATATCCATCTTATCCAGATAGCTGACATATTCGGCGCTGCGGGGGTTTCATTTCTTATAGCTATGGTTAACGGTCTTGTTGCGGGATTAATACTCGATGCTCGATCTTGGAAAAATATTTTTAAAATTAGCAATTTTCTGAAAATCGCTTTTGTATCCGCTGCGCTGGTTGCGACTGTTGCTTATGGAAAATGGCGAATTGAGCAGTCGGATGAATTTATCGAGCTTGGCCCATTGGTTGCCTCGGTGCAGACAAACGTTCCGCAGACGGTTAAAGAAACATTTCAATCCGAGCAGATGATATT
>CAZUTR010000034.1:10289-14017 GCA_964623545.1 uncultured Pirellulales bacterium
AGACAAACGTTCCGCAGACGGTTAAAGAAACATTTCAATCCGAGCAGATGATATTTGATGAGCTGCTGAAACTAAGCAAGGCAAGCGCTCAGGCGGGAGCGGAGTTAATCGTCTGGCCTGAGACGATGGTTCAGGCGATATTGGAGCCGCGAGTTTTAGAGCTTGTTGATTCCAATCATCCGTACAGCATATTCGACCAGGCCCTTCGTGAGCATTCAAAAAGTACTGCTTATCTGCTCGTCGGTGCCTATAGCGCCAATCCGGAGATAACCGAAGATTTCACGATTCGTTTTGCTGCGAGATATAATTCGGCCTATCTATATAGGCCCGACGGCCGACAGTCGGACAAATATTATAACAAAATTCACCTTGTACCTTTCGGTGAATTAATGCCGTTCAAAAAATCTGCTCCCTGGCTCCATAATCTGTTAATGAAGTTGACACCATACGATTTCGATTATTCACTCGATGCCGGTGAGCAATATACTGTCTTTGAAATGAACAGCGGTATGGAAGGGAGCGGGGTAAGTTATAAATTTGGTGTGATGATTTGTTATGAGGATGCTGTGCCGGTGATTGGGCGCAGATTTGCATTGGACCGGCAGGGGACCAAACGGCTTGACTGGCTCGTTAATATAAGTAACGACGGCTGGTTCGTACGGTTCAAGCGGGCCGCAGACGGCATAGGAGCTGATGCGCAAGTTTTGCCAAGCACGGAGCTTGCTCAGCATACAGCGGTTTGTGTGTTTCGAGCGGTGGAGAACCGACTTGCTGTTTTGCGCAGCGTAAATACCGGCGTAAGCTGCCTGATTGATTCTTTGGGCAGGATAAGAGACGACTATATCGCCGGCAGTCGCGATTTTCCGGTTAAAGCTATGCAGCGGCAGGGAGTTGCTGGATGGTTTGTCGATAGAATGCCGATAGATAAACGGACAACTTTTTTTAGCAGAAATGGCCAGTGGCTGGATTTTTGTTGTGCATTTTGTCTTGTTTTGCTCATAATAATACTGGTTTTGGGGAGATTTTATATTCGAAAAAAGAGAGGAACGTAATGTGCGAAGGTAGCGGAAGAATGCGAAAAACGAAGAGCAAGATAAAAAATGGAAGAGGTAGGCAGGCGTTTGTTTTCACTTACTTTGTTTTCGTTTGTATCATCTTGATTTTTCTTATCTTTGGTTGTGAAGAGTCGTTGCAGGCCTCTAAGAAGAAAAGAAGGCCTGCTCGTGTGTCCATAGACCGTTTTCAGCCTGAAGCTATGAAAATCATTCAGGATGGTTTAGCAGACGATGACCCTCGGGCCAGGGCAAGGGCTATCGAGGTTATCATAGATACAAAGCTGGTTGAGATGATGCCCAAGGTACAAAGACTATTAGGTGATAGAATTGTCCCAGTTAGATTTTTGGCTCTTCTGGCGGTGGGAGAGCTGGAGTATCGCTTTGCAAGACAGGAGGTTGCGCAATTATTGAAGGACGATGACCAGAACATCAGAATCGCTGCTGCTTATGCGGCATCCAAGCTGGGCTCACCTAAGATGTTGGGGCTGCTTGGAAAGGCAATAACCAGTAAAGACCAGTTAGTAAGAGCCAACGCCATAGTACTACTGGGCAAAACCGGCAACAAAAGCGCATTACAAATGTTGTACTGGGCTATGAGAGATGATGACTCGGATTTCAAGGTCAGGTTTCAGGCGGCCGAAGCCATCGCCAGGCTTGGAGACCAGCGGATATATCGAACAATATGGACGATGTTGATAAGTACTTTTGCCGACGACAGGGTTATGGGTATAAGGGCAATGGGAGCATTGGGCACCGCCCAGGCCAAAGATGTGCTGATTACTATGTTGGATGATAGTATACTTGAAGTTCGATTGGTTACGGCTGAACAGCTTGGCATGCTCGGGGACAGAAGCGGAGAAGCCACGGTTCTTGATTTTTTTGAGAGGGGATTGCCGCCGGACACCGATGAGGGAGGACTTGAACGCGTTAGTGTATTGGCGGCACTGGCGATAGGCCAAATCGGCACAGAACCTCTTCAAAAGTTTCTTCCACAGCTTTTGAAAAATGGGTCTAAATTTGTCCGATTGGCTGCTGCAAAGGCTGTTTTGCAGTGTATAGACCGTGAAAACTCGTCTGGGCGTAGGCCCAGACGTAGTCCCGATACGAAGTGATGCGAGCTACATACTAATCAAAGCCGCCTGCTAGGCTGTCCAAACTTGTCTGATGACAACCAAGATTTAGCAAAAATAACTTGACCTTTCGATGCCTATGGCGTAAAATCACCTTACCAGTTCCCGCGTCTCCCGACGCGAGGCGGGGCGGCGGGTAAATGGCATAAAATATGGTATTTACAAAGTAGTATCTAAAGTGTAAAGTGCCTAAAGTTTAAAGTAAATAAAGTAAAAACAACTATAAATTTGATTAATTTTAGGCCCTTTAGCTCACTTAATTACTGAAAGGAGCTAATCTTGAGTACGCTGACGAAAGTATTAATAGTTTTACTGGCAATATCCTCGATTTTTCTCTGCGGTATCGTAGTAACTTACGTCGGTAACGCAGATAACTATAAACAACAATACGACAGACTCAAAGCCGACAGAGACTCGTTTAATTCGAAAGTAAATAGTCTCAATAGGCAACTGGAGAAGCTGACCACAGAAAAGAAGCAGGCGGAAGATAGTCTGGGTGGTGAAGTCTCAACACTGAAGCAAAAGTACGCGGATTTGGAAGGTAAGCTCAGCAATGCCGAGAGAGAGAAAGCTCAGCAGCTCCAGGAAGCAAATAAGTTGGCTAGCTTGGTACAAGATTTATCGCAAACGAATGATGAACAGCAGAAGCTTCTACAGCAAACGCTTGATGAACTGAAACGTGTTCAAGCGGATCAAATCAGAGAACGTAAAGAGCTTAATGAGAAGACGGACGCTCTCGTTGAGAAGATGGCGATAATCCAGACACTTGAAACAGAGCAGAAGCGTCTTCTGGAGGAAAAGGCTTTAATGCAACGGAGAATGAACCAGTTACTGGGCACGCGAGGCCAAGTTGTTTCTACGCCCGCTGCGGTTACACCGAGGAGAACGGTGGCTCGTCCGGCTCAACCTGCCCCGACAGGCGGCCAGTTGCAGGGAGTGATAACGGCTGTCGATTTGAAAAATTCTATGGCAAGCGTATCAGTTGGCTCGGCGGACGGCGTTAGGGAAGGAATGAAATTACACGTTACTCGTGGTGATGAGTTCGTTTGTGATATTCTTATCATAGATGTTGATGTTGAAGAGGCGGTTGGCATCCTGGAACTTATGCAGAAACAGCCAGGGGTTGGAGACCGCGTATCTACTAATTTGTGAGGTTAGTATATGAGTCCTGATGGACTAGGCGGTCGAAAACGAACATTTGCATTCAATGACCTTTATACGGTTGTTCTTGCTGTGGCTTTTTGTGTGGTTTTATTTACCTTGGCATTTGTTGCCTTAAAGTGCTACCTCCAGTACGGAACAATATTTACGATACCATAACCAAATTGAAAAATGTGCCCACCTGCTTTGTTGCGAAAGCAAGAAGGGGGGCCAAATACAATCAAATATGTATGACTGGGTTTCCAACTGTATTTAGTATGGGACCCGAAATAAAATAAAGGGGTTACCCAAAACGCAATAAGTAGCGTTTGGCAACCCCAAGCCAGTGAAGGGAGTCAAAAGTGCTGCTGGATACAATCTTGGGTTGGTTCAGTATGGATAT
>CAZUTR010000035.1:0-13638 GCA_964623545.1 uncultured Pirellulales bacterium
AACTGGCCGCTGATATGAAGCTCTCCGAGCCCAGCGAAGCCTTGGTTATACCCAAAAGCAGGCTCTTGGCCGTCGCCGGTTTTGGTTTTCGTCCCTTTGCCACTGTGCCACCAAGCATTTCAACCCGTTCATTTATCTCGGCGAGTTTCTCTTTGCTGATAACCTGTCCCACCTCCAGTTCACCTGCCGGAGTGTCTCCGACGCTCGTAATTTTTATACTGTTAGCCATCTGTTCATTTTCTTTTCTAAATACAAATTTATCAACGACCTCACCCGGCAAAAATGAGCTGTCGCCGACGGAATCAATTTCAACCTTTCGCATCATCTGAGAACAGATAATCTCAATATGTTTGTCATTTATATTTACATTCTGCGAACGATAGACATTTTGAATTTCCTCAATCAAATATCTCTGCAGTGCTTCCTCACCTTTTATCCGCAGAATATCGTGTGGAACCAGAGGCCCATCAGTCAAAGCGTCCCCGGCTTCCACCAAATCGCCGGTGTGAACGTTCAGGTGCCTGTCGCGCGGCACGTGATGCTCTTTTTCCATCCCGGACTCTGAGCGAATTGTAATTGTCATTTTGCCCTTGCGCTTATCGCTTTTTAGCTCAGTACGTCCCGATATCTCAGCCATCGCAGCAGGGTCCTTGGGTTTGCGGGCCTCGAATACTTCGGTAACTCGCGGCAGACCACCAGTAATATCCTGTGTGCCGCTGGTGGCTCTTGGCTGATGGGCAAGCAACTGACCTGCCTGGACCTTCTGACCTTCAGTGACCTCAATTCTGGCTCCCGCCGGCAGATAATGAACATCAAGTATCTTGCCTCCCGAATCTTCTATAATTATCTGCGGATGCTTATCCCCCTTATGCTCAATTATGACGGGCTTGCCAAGCTGGCCTCTGCGCTCCTCTTCCACTCGAATCGTTTCACCCTCTATGATATCTACGAACCTAATCAGACCCGGCACTTCCGCCAGAATTGGAGTGCGGTGCGGGTCCCAATCGAACAGCACTTCACCTGCCTTTACTTTATGGCCGTCCTTAACGGCAACAAAAGCTCCGTAAGGAACTTTGAACCGGTCCAGTTCTCTGTCCTTTTCGTCGAGAAGTGTCATTTCACCGCTTCGTTTGAGGACAACTGTCTGAGTACTGCCGTCGTCCATCTTGAACGAAACAGCATTTAAATCGTGGTACTGAATCTTCCCCGCCTGTGCAGCCACCTGTTCACGCTCAAGTATGGCTCTGGATGCAACACCACCGGTATGAAAAGTTCGCAGTGTAAGCTGAGTTCCAGGCTCGCCGATTGACTGTGCCGCAACGATACCAACCGAAGCACCTTCCTCAACTAACTGTCCGGTACTCATATCCCAACCATAGCATTTGGCGCAAACACCGTATGGGCTGTCGCAGGTCAGCGGGCTTCTTACTCTAATAGCATCAAGTCCCAGAGCTTCTATTTTTGCCGCAGCCACCGCGTCTATCACCTCGTTCTCACGAACAATCATCTCGTCGGTAATCGGGTTGCGAATATTATCTCTTGCGATTCTTCCGATTATAAGCCCAGACAGAGTCACATCAATTTGTTCGCCTCTGCTGATTGTGCTCTTGGTAATCCCCTGCAATGCTCCGCAGTCACGATCAGTGATGATTACATTTTGTGCTACATCTATAAGTTTGCGGGTCAAATAACCGGAATTAGCCGTTTTCAGAGCTGTATCTGCCAGTCCCTTGCGTGCCCCGTGTGTGGAACTAAAGTACTCAAGAACAGTCATACCCTCACGAAAGTTTGATTTGATGGGCGTTTCAATGATTTCACCACTGGGTTTTGCCATCAACGCCCGCATCCCTGCGAGTTGCTGAATCTGATCGACACTGCCCCTTGCACCGGAGCCCGTCATCAGGTAAATAGGATTCATCTGGTATTGATTCTTTTCTTCCACCCACTGCGGCTCTTTAAGCCCTTTCATCATCTCATTGGTAACCGCCACACGGGCATTCGTCCAAGCGTCAATAACCTGGTTGTATCTTTCCCTCTCAGTAAGGACGCCTGCCTGATAATTCTTGTGGATTTTCTTGACCTTGTTTTCTGTCTCATCGATTATGGCTTGCTTCTTCTCGGGTATTTTCAGGTCTGAAATGCCGAAACTCATTCCCGAAAGTGTCGCATACTCAAAACCTAAATCCTTTATTCTATCAAGCAGACCTACAGTTTTAGCGCTTCCGGAGATTCTGAAACAGTCACTAATCACCCGACTCAACGCTTTCTGAGACATCGCTATATTGTAAAACGGCATCTCAGGCGGCAGTATATCATTAAATATGCACCTGCCGACTGTTGTTGAAATATAGCTCTTGGCTCTTGGTTTTTGGTCTGTTACTCGCAATCCTTCAAGTGCTGAGTCCTCACTTATAACAGGTTTCGATTTATCGAGCACAACATTAATTTTTGATTGTAAAGAAACTTTGCCCAATTCATAGGCCGTTATCGCTTCGAAGGTGTTTCGGTAAACCGGCACCCGCATATCGCCTGATGGCTGCTCCAAGCTCATATAAGTCAAATAGAAGTTGCCCATCACCATATCCTGGCTCGGCCCAACCATCGGAGAACCGTTGGATGGCGAAAAAACATTGTTGGTCGTCATCATTAAGGCATAAGTTTCAGCTTGTGCCTCAACACTTAGCGGCAGATGCACCGCCATTTGGTCACCATCAAAGTCCGCGTTGAACCCTTTACACGCTAATGGGTGAAGCATAATCGCATTGCCTTCCACAAGAACCGGCTCAAAGGCTTGGATACCCATTCGATGAAGGGTGGGAGCACGGTTAAGAAGAACAGGATGCTGACGAATGACTTCTTCCAGAATGTCCCATATCTGCTCACTGCGCCGTTCAATCATCCTCTTAGCGCTTTTAATGGTGTCAGCAAGGCCGTGCTGCTTAAGTTTTCTAATGATAAATGGTTGATATAACTCCAGAGCGATTCGCTTTGGAAGACCGCACTGATGCAGTTTCAAACTGGGACCGACTACAATCACCGACCGGGCCGAGTAGTCTACTCGTTTACCAAGCAGGTTCTCACGGAATCTGCCCTGCTTGCCTTTAATCATATCGCTCAAGCTCTTCAATGGTCGATTATTGCTGCCGAGAACAGGCCTGCGACATCGGTTATTGTCAAGCAACGAATCAACTGCTTGCTGAAGCATTCTTTTCTCATTGCGGATGATTACCTCAGGAGCGTTAAGGTCTATTAGTTTCTTCAATCGATTGTTACGGTTGATAATTCGCCTGTATAGGTCATTTAAATCGCTGGTTGCGAAATTACCACTTTCGAGCAGGACCAATGGCCTCAAATCGGGTGGTATAACCGGCACAACTTCAAGCACCATCCACTCGGCCCTATTACTGCTGTTTCTAATTGCATTGACCGTTTTAAGCCGTTTCGTCAGGTCCTTGATTTTCTGCGCGCTGTTGGTCTTGGTGATGGCTGCTCGCAGCCTATTGCTCAATTTTTCAAGGTCAAGATTAACCAATTGCGCCTTGATTGCCTCAGCACCCATTAAAGCCCTAAATGGGTTGGTTCCGGGGGGCAATTGACCGGTACCATATTTATCTGTTGCATCGCGAAATTCTTCTTCACTGAGCAGTTGCCCCATGTTTAGCGGGCTCGGGCCAGGATCAACAACAACATAATCCTGGAAATAGATTATTTTTTCCAGTGTTGAAGTTTTCAGTCCCAAAAGCGTACCGAGGTGATTCGGGATCGACTTGAAAAACCATATATGAACAACCGGTGCTGCAAGATTAATATGCCCCATTCGCTTACGACGGACACGACTGTGCGTGACTTTAACACCGCACCGATCACAAATTATCCCCTTGAATTTAGTGCCCTTATATTTACCGCAGGCACATTCCCAGTCCCGTTCCGGTCCGAAGATGCGCTCACAGAACAAGCCATCTTTCTCCGGACGGTATGTACGGTAGTTGATAGTCTCGGGCTTGCGAACCTCACCAAAAGACCAACTACGAATATCATTGGGACCAGCCAATGATATTCTAATTGAACCGTAATCGTTAATGCGATCGTAAATATTTCCCAACATTTTAAGGTTAGCTCCTTATATATTATTCAAAGTCGCATCACTTCTTTCATAAAAATACGTTCAACTATTCTCTAAATGTTCACCCCACCCCCAAGGCGCTTCTTTTCAAGCTGGATATTCATTCCCAATCCTCTTATCTCATTACACAATACATCGAATGACAGAGGCGTACCCGCTTCGAGAGTATTTTGTCCTTTGACCATCGATTCATAGATTTTCGTTCGCCCTTCAACATCATCGCTTTTGACTGTAAGCATTTCTTGTAGTGTATAAGCTGCTCCGTATCCTTCCAGCGCCCAAACTTCCATTTCGCCGAACCTTTGTCCACCGGTTCTCGCTTTACCGCCTAAGGGCTGTTGTGTAATCAAACTGTATGGGCCTGTTGCTCTTGCGTGGATTTTGTCATCCACAAGGTGATGAAGTTTCATCATATAAATGAATCCAATGGTTGCGCTTTGATCATATGGCTCACCTGTTCTGCCATCGTATAATTGGGTCTTTAACGTTTTAGGCACGTGCACAAAGAGCTCATCCTTCGGCGGTGCTTGTTTTGTGTCTTCAAGCTCCTGCGCACGTTTTTTCATCAGTTCGTTTGCTTCCTCGGTGATCTCTCGTATTTCAACTTCAGTTGCTCCATCGAATACCGGCGTGACAGCGTTAAAGCCGAGAACCTTCGCCACCCAGCCGAGATGGGTTTCCAGAATCTGACCAACATTCATTCGACTCGGCACACCGAGAGGATTCAACAAAATATCAAGAGTAGTGCCATCCTCAAGAAATGGCATATCCTCCTCCGGCAAAATCTTAGCGATGACGCCCTTGTTTCCATGTCGGCCGGCCATCTTGTCACCAATTGCCAGCGTTCTCTTGGTTGCGACATAAACTTTTACCATCTGAAGTACGCCGCTGGGAAGCTCATCACCATGCTTCATAATCTCAACCCTGCGGTTCTTTTCCTCCTGAGTTTCAATAATCTTCAACCAGAACTTATCTACAATCTTCTGAACTTCATCACGAATTGAAGCAGGCCTGACCCACTTAACATTAAAGTTCTCTATTTGTTCGTAAACTACCTCATCATCGTCGCTGACGCCTACTTTTTGGCGGGTGGATGGGTCAACGATGCTGATATTGTTCTTTTTGAATTTCTTGAAAATAACTTCGATTATTTGTCTGAATATCTCGCACTCTTTGGCCCTCATTTGCTTTTTATATTCTTTTATTTGAGCAGCAAGGACCTTCTTTTCTTCTTCGCCTCCCGCACCGCGTCTGGTGAACCGTTCCGCCTTAATTACGACTCCCTCATATCCGCTGGGAAGCTCAAGTGAGTCGTTCTTGACATCTTCACCGGCTCTTCCGAATATAGCATGCAGTAGTTTTTCTTCGGGCGTCAGTTCTGTCTTGCCCTTTGGCACTACTTTGCCCACCAGAATATCACCAGGCCAGACCCTTGTCCCTTCACGAATTATTCCACGCTCATCAAGGTTTCGAAGCGCCTTTTCGCTGACATTAGGAATATCGTTGGTAAATTCTTCTTTACCCAGTCGGGTCTCACGAATCTCGGCGGTAAACTCATCGATGTGTATACTCGTAAAATCATCGTTTTTGACAAGTCGTTCACTGATAATAATTGCATCCTCAAAGTTATATCCCTCGAAAGAAACAAAACCAACCAAGACATTTTTACCCAGTGCCAGCGCCCCGGTACTCGTACCGCCGCCGTCTGCTATAACCTGACCTTTCTTAACTTTCGAACCGAGTTGAATTATAGGTTGCTGATTAAGACAGGTTCTTTCATTCAATCCTACAAATTTCTGCAACTCGTACTCGGTGCTTTTAGGCCCCTCTTTTGATTCACTGGTTATAACTATACGCTGTGAGTCCACGTCGGTGACAACACCGCTTTGCTCTGCCCGAACGACCATACTTGAGTTCTGGCCAACTACTTCTTCCATACCGGTACCGACCAGAGGCCCCTTGGTTTTCATCAAAGGAACCGCTTGGCGCTGCATATTCGAGCCCATCAGAGCTCTGTTTGCGTCATCGTGCTCCAAAAAAGGTATCAAGGAAGCAGAAACGCCGACGGTTTGTTTTGGTGAAACATCAATGTAGTCAACTTCCTCACTGACCACATCAGCTAATTCACCGCCCTTCATGGCCAGGACCTTGCCCTTTTGAATTCTCCCCGTTTCGGAGTCAACTATACCAGGGCCCCCGATTACCACCCTCATATCCTCATCAGCACGCAAATAACCTAACTCGCTGGTGACCTTGCCGTTTTCAACTTTACGGTAAGGCGTCAGCAGAAAACCATATTCGTCAATCGTCGCAAATATCGCCAGGGATGTAATCAAGCCGATGTTCGTACCTTCAGGTGTCTCAATCGGACAGATTCTCCCATAATGGCTGATATGCACATCACGAACTTCAAATCCCGCCCGTCTTCTATTCAAACCACCGGGGCCAAGGGCGGATAAACGCCTTTCGTGTGTCAACTGGCTAAGAGCATTGGTCTGGTCTACTATCTGGCTCAATTCACCGCGGCCGAAGAAATAGTTGATACTGCTTGATACACTCTTGGAGTTTACAAGGTCAGCTATGCGTACCGGCTCGGTGGAATCCCTTTTAATACTCATCCGTTCTTGAACGGTCTTGCGAAGCTTCAGCAGCCCCTTCCTGATTTCATCGGAGGCAAGTTCCTCGATTGTTCGCAACCTTCTGTTGCCCAGATGGTCAATATCATCAACTTCTCCTTCGTTGTTACGTAAAGCCATTATGTATTTCATCGTATTGAGAAAATCTTCGGGCCCAAGTGTCATCTCATTTTCGTCCACTTTTTGCTCAAATTTGCGATTCAGTCTGAATCTACCGACTTTACCGAGACGATAACGGTTGGAATCAAAGAATTTCTCCTCAAAAAATGTCTTTGCTTTTTCCTGATTGGGGGGATTGCCGGGTCTTAATCTCAAATAGAACTTTAATAGCGCCCGTTCGTGATTTTCACAGTCATCCTCCGCAAGGGTGTTCAAAATCAGCGTATCCCGGACATTCTCAATAATTTCATATGTTTTCTGTTCACCTCGCCTGAGCAAAGAGACTTTATCGCCGATTTGTGTGCCCGCTTTGAGAATGATTTCGCCGCTCTCTACATCCACAATTGGCCCCACTGTCCACATCGTAGGGCTCAGTTTGGCCTTTGGAATGGTTTTCGTCGGATAAAAGGAGCGTATTATGTCCTCGGTTTTGCCGTGAGCAGGGTCTATCGCACGCAGGAAGATAGTTGCAGGTATCTTGCTGGACTGGTCAATCTTGACAACCAAAACGTCTTTTTTAGTAACGCCTATCTCAATCCAGCTTCCTCTTTCAGGTATGATTCTTCCACCATGCAGTACTCTGTCACCTTCTTTACTTTCAATAATGAAGTCAACTCCAGGGCTTCGGTGTAGCTGGCTAACGATTACACGCTCGGCACCGTTGATGATAAATTCTCCACCACCTATCATCACGGGCATCTCACCAATGTATATTGACTGCTCGGCTAAGTCTTCGCCGTCCTTTGTGCGCAATCTGCAACAAATTTTCAGGGGGTAGCCATATGTCAGCCTCAACTGCCGGCACTGATTAAGTGTATAGCGCGGGTTCTCAAGTTCATAGTAGAGATATTCCAAACGCGTGTTTTTGTCATAACTCTCGATTGGAAATATCTCCCGAAAAAGCTCTTCAAGCCCTATACAAGCTCTTTGCGTCGGTGCCACATCCTGTTGTAGAAAAGAGTTGTAACTTTTTTTCTGTATGCCCACCAAATCTGGTATATCGATGGCATCTTGGATTTTGCCGAAATTTCGGACAGGCCGTTCGGTACCAACTTCTACCATTACTAATCTCCTGCATTAAATCTTTAACTTATTCTTCCATCACCCAATGTTTGTGCCGGACTATTTCAGAACATCTCAACTCACCGACACAAACTTTACTATACGCCGTTTTCCTTATGCTAATTCAACCACAGCACCTGCAGATTCAAGCTGCTTTTTAGCATTCTCGGCCTCCTCTTTGCTCAATCCTGTCTTAACTGGCTTCGGGGCATTATCAACAAGGTCCTTGGCTTCTTTCAGCCCTAAAGTGGTCAGTGCTCTTACCTCTTTGATAACCTGAATTTTTTTGTCACCTATTTCTTTAAGGACCACATCGAAGGTGGTTTTCTCTTCCACCTGCTCAGCCGATCCCTGTGCAGCAGGTCCAGCCACCATAACGGCTCCGCCAGCGGCCGGTTCAATACCATATTCTTCCTTGAGATAATCAGCAAGCTCCTTGGCCTCCATCAACTTCAAGCCGACAATCTTGTCGCCCAGCTTTTTAACCTCACTGCTCCACTTCTTTGTGTCCTTGGCCCGCTTCGGTTCCTCTTTCTTTGCCTTTTTACTCTCTTTCGCTTCTTCCTTTACCTCATCCTTCGGTTCCTCTTTTTCCTGCTTCTGTGTTTCTTCTTTTGCTTCTTCAACTTGTTCTTTTGCCATCTTAAGTCAACTCCTATTGTTTGGTGCCTGATGGTAGCCGAAGGTCCATATTCTGCGACTTAACGCAAAATGAAAACCGCGAAACTACGCCGTTTCGTTTAACCCGTTACCGGGGCAGCCATCCGGGCAGCACATAATTTCCAGCTTAGTACCTGCCAAAACAGGTATGAAACTCCAAAATATGTATTCGAATAATACCTACTTGTTCACTTTCTCTTTTTTCACAGACGCCAAAAACAGCTTGCTATGTTAAAAAACCCTCTAAGTTGAACCCTGCTCAATATTTTTTTGTGCTCAGGCCGCTTGTTTTTCGCCCCTTTCAACAATAGCTTTTATACAGCCTGCGATAATTCCTGCTGGACCAGCAAAGGCAGAGACCAAATTTACTGCAGGCGACTGTGATAATGCCACTATCTGGCCTTGCAGTTCAGTCCGTGTTGGCATTTTTGAAAGATTCTCTGCTGCTTTGCTATCCAAAGAAGAGCCTTCGAGAAATGCCCCTTTAATCTCCACCACCGGAACCTTCTTGTTCCACTGCACCATCTCTTTTGCAATCTCAACCAGGTCGGTACCATCACCACCGTAAGCAATGGTGCAGGGACCGCTGAAAAGACTAACTGCAGACTCCATTTTTTGTTTGCTCAATGCCTTTTTGAATAGTGAGTTCCTCACTATCATTAGCTTTATATTCTTTTCCTTCAGCTCGCCTCGCATTAGGTTATTATCAACACCACCAACGCCCTTGGTGCTCACAACCAAAAAATCTGTAATATTCTCGTTTGCAATTTTCTTTTCCAGCTCTGATCGCAGCAGTTCTTTAACGTATTTGCTCATTTTTCCCGTCTCGATAATGCGATAATAAAAATACAATCAACACTCAACTATTATGCTTAGACTCATTGTTGCTGATATACACATTTTTTTTATATAAGTTCCCTTTACAGTAGCCGGTTTGACCTTTTTTATATGTGAGACGAAAGCATCTATATTCTCGATGAGTTTTTCGCTCTCGAAGCTTTGTTTACCAACTACAACATGAACATTGCCTCCGGCATCGTTTCTAAACTCAACTTTGCCCGCGGTAAATTCAGCTACAGCATTTGCAACGTCTGAGGTTACAGTGCCGTTTTTCGGTGATGGCATCTTTCCCTGTGGGCCAAGAACCCGCCCAAGCTTGCCTACCTTGCCCATTACCTTGGGAGATGCAATAGCCACATCAAAATCCGCCCAGCCATCCGACACTCTTTTTATCAAATCATCGCAGCCAGCTTCTACTGCACCGGCTTTTTTCGCCGCTTCCACTTCCGTGTCCTCACAGAAAGCGATAACTTTTTTCTGTTTGCCTATTCCGTGAGGCAGAGATATTGAACCACGAATCAGCTGGTCCGCCTGCTTCGGGTCAATGCCCAACTGCAGTACACACTCTATGCTCTGGTCGAATTTTGCCTTTGACGACTTGACCTTTTCGACCGCCTTATCCAAACTCTCTGCTCCATTCGAACCGCCTGCCAGCTGTTCTGACTCGGCTTTATATCTTTTGCTTCTGAATCTCATATTAGTAACCAACTATCTGTGGAAACTATCAAAGCTCTGCATCAGCGGAGTCAACTATCTCTATGCCCATGCTCCGGGCTGTACCTGCTATAATTTTCTCTGCCTGGTCCAAATCGTACGCATTCAGGTCTTTAAACTTGGTTTCAGCAATCTTGCGTACCTGTTCCTTTGTTAGCTTTCCCACTTTTTCTTTATTCGGGACTCCGCTGCCTTTGGCTATTTCCGCCACTTGTTTCAACAGTACCGCTGCCGGCGGACTTTTAACCTCGAAAGTAAAACTCTTGTCCATATAGACTGTTATTACAACCGGTACAATTGTCCCGTTAAGCTCTTTTGTCCGCTCATTGAACTGCGAGACGAACTGACCGATGTTAACGCCGTTTTGACCCAGTGCCGGTCCTATCGGAGGCGCCGGTGTCGCCTGCCCACCCGGTGCCTGCAATTTAATCTTTACTGCTACCCCTTTAGCCATCGTTCAATTTAACTTCATTCCTTGCGGTTTGTGCTCAGCACCGAACCGTTCACAACTTTTCTATCTGCCAATACTCTATATCCAGCGGTGTACTTCGCCCGAATATAGTAACAATCACCTTCACAACACCGCGTTCCTCGTCAATCGAGTCAACCGTACCTTCAAAGTTCTCAAAGGCTCCTTCTCGAATTTTAATCTGGTCACCCTTTTTGAATTCGACTTTGATGCTTGGTGCTTCCTCCGGCCTTTCCGCTTCCAAAAGCATCTTTGCCACATCGGTATCCCGCATCGGTGTTGGAAATCCTTCAGTGCCGACAAAATCTCCAACGCCGGATATCTCCTTAATCAAAAACCACGCTTTCTCCGCAACCCGACCGTCTTTGGTCGGCTCCATTTCCATAAAAACATATCCGGGATACAGTTTTCGTTTATGAACAGTTTGTTTATTGCCGCGGATACGCTTGATGTGCTCGACCGGAACCTCTATCCTTCCGACAATATCACCAAGGTTGCTCATTTGAACCTTCTGTAAAAGAGCCTGTTTGACATGCTCTTCCTTGTTTGCCTGAACTCGTAAAACATACCACTGCATATCTTAAGTCTTCTTCTTTCCCACACCACAAATGAGATATGTTGCTCGATTCCTATAACAATCAGCTTAGGATTCGCTGGAACAATAATTGAAAGCTTAAATCCGTAAGGCCAAGCATAATGGCCAGTAGAATTACCACCACAATAACGATAAATGTTGAAACCGCTATTTCCTTTTTGCTTGACCAACTAACCTTTTTCATTTCGCCTTCGGCCGCAATCATAAAATCGGCAATTGTCGGCTTATTTACCAACCAGAAAATCAAAATGCCCAAGGCAACAAATAACCCTGCCGGCACCATCGTTTCAGGCCACAATCCAATATCAGTGGCCTGCAATTTACTGTAGAGCCGCAAACAACCTAAACCTGAAATTATCGCCACACTAAAAGCACTGCATAGTCTTGTATATTTGCCTTGGCCCCGTTTATAAATTTTTAATACCATAGTAAATCGCTTCTTTTTCCCGTACACCGTCCGAGGTTCGCTTCAAAGCAGGTCAGGAGGGAATTGAACCCCCAACCTTCGGTTTTGGAGACCGACGCTCTGCCAATTGAGCTACTGACCTATTCTATTGATTATCGTTCATTTCTATAACGTTAACCGCCACTAACCTCAGTCTTAATATCACAAATCCGCTTCAGGCCGAATCAATTACTTACGACGTAACTTGTGTTCAGTATGAGCTCGTTCGTTCTTGCAGAACTTCTTCAACTCCAACTTAGGTGTACCCTCAGCAACACTCACGCTGGTGCGATAGTTTCTCTGGCCACACTGCTTACACTCAAGCCAAACATATTCTCTTTTGCCCTTCTTTTTAGCCATCAGAACATATTCCTGAAAAACCGGCCAGCTTACTTAATAAACACTTTCCCACCCTGCAGATTTCCAATGCTTAGCCAGCCCAAGCATCCCTGCTTCTGACACTCTTGGAGTTCAACGGTTCAGAGAAAGCTATTCAAGGATCTTCGTTACTACACCAGCCCCGACGGTCCGCCCGCCCTCGCGAATAGCAAACCGAAGACCATCTTCCATAGCAATCGGGGAAATAATTTCAACCTCCATCGTTATATTATCGCCCGGCATGCACATCTCTGCGCTCTTGCCATCCCGGCTCATTAACCCGAGAATCGATCCGGTTACATCGGTTGTCCTGAAGTAAAACTGTGGCTTATAGCCGGGAAAGAACGGTGTATGACGCCCGCCCTCTTCTTTGGTCAATACATAAACCTCAGCGTGGAACTTAGTATGAGGGGTAATACTTCCAGGCGCTGAAACAACTTGTCCGCGCTCCAGGTCCTTCTTTTCTACCCCACGAAGAAGAATACCAATATTATCACCGGCTTGGCCTTCATCAAGGGTTTTATTAAACATCTCGACGCCGGTACAAACCGTCTTGCGAGTTTCCTTTACAAGCCCGACGACTTCTACTTCTTCACCAACGCGAATCTTACCGCGATCAACCCTGCCCGTACCAACAGTACCCCGGCCTTTAATACTGAAAACGTCCTCGACCGGCATTAGGAACGGCTTGTCAACATCACGCTCAGGGAGTGGGAAATAATCATCCACTGCATCCATCAACTCATCAACGCACTTACAGGCCTCGTCATCTTTACCTTCACTTTCCATCGCTGCCAGAGCCGAACCTTTAATAATTGGAATATCATCTCCGGGGAACTCATATTTACTCAAAAGTTCCCTTATCTCCAGCTCAACCAGTTCCAACAGCTCTGGGTCATCAACCAAGTCTGTCTTATTCAGGAAAACAACAATGCTGGGCACATTGACCTGACGGGCAAGAAGGATATGTTCGCGAGTCTGCGGCATAGGTCCGTCGTTTGCCGCCACAACGAGTATGGCACCGTCCATCTGTGCCGCTCCAGTAATCATATTTTTGATATAGTCGGCGTGGCCAGGACAATCGACGTGAGCATAATGACGTTTGTCCGTCTCATA
This sequence comes from uncultured Pirellulales bacterium, assembly GCA_964623545.1. Lineage (GTDB taxonomy): Bacteria > Planctomycetota > Phycisphaerae > Sedimentisphaerales > Anaerobacaceae > CAZUTR01. The sequence continues at coordinate 13,198 of CAZUTR010000035.1, forward strand.
TTCTATGTGAGCGGTATTTATCGTAATGCCACGCTCCTTCTCTTCCGGAGCATTGTCAATTTCTTCAAATCGTTTTATATTGCCCTGTCCTGCCTTGTATGCCAATCGCATTGTCATTGCAGCTGTTAGTGTTGTTTTACCGTGGTCAATATGACCAATGGTCCCAACATTAATATGTGGTTTTGTCCGTTCAAATACCGCCTTAGCCATCTTAATATAAACCTCCAAATTGATAGGTTAGTATTTATTCCTTTCTAACTTTTTTCGAAAGCTTTCTTCAAACTTATATGATTAACTCACAGCCAAGATTGCACAGACTCAACATCAAAAGAAAATGAATCCATCGCATTTCAATGCACAACAAGTTATCCTGGCTTGACCTGCCTTCATTTAGCTGCTGATGGGGCTTGAACCCATGACCTCGTCCTTACCAAGGACGCG
>CAZUTR010000036.1:0-7808 GCA_964623545.1 uncultured Pirellulales bacterium
TTACTAATCAAGCCCTGAGGCTGGCCTCCCGTGGGGTAGCGTGGTCCAGCCCACCTGACCCAGATAGACAAAGTTAGTTGGCCCGTTCCCTCAGCAGGGTTCCAGTCTCCGATTGTAATCCTGGCGCCTGGGCTGCTGCCGTCCCCGGCCATGTGGATGCAATTGCCATCTGCTACGCCAGGTGTCACCCATGACACACCTTCCGCCGAGAAGGTACCCTCGTGGCAAGGATCACCGGTGTCATCCGCAACTGTATCGCCATTACCTTCGTCCATCGGGTAGTACGCAACAAGACCAATGTCGCACGGGTCACTCGTTTCAATGTTATCATCTTCTGCAAGCCAGTCGTCTCCCATTACTGCAATCTCTTCGTAGTTTACCACGCAATCACCGGTAGGATTACCCGCAGGACCGAAGTCGTACTGAGCAAAATCCCCACGCCTCGAAAGAACACAATGCGGCCCATACAGCCGGATGTTGTCAAATTTGACCGTACCTTCGCCACCTGGCGGATCATCAAACAGGTTGAACCTCTTGCCAAAGCCAATACGGATACAACGGATATCATCCAGGTCCAAATCCGGATTTATGTCGGTAAAATCACTCAACACAATAGGCCACTGCGTCCATTGAATTGCCTGGGCGGCATTGGGGTCGGGATTGTCTATTTGGGCTGAGTCGCCATTATAGGGTAGTGAGGCAGACTGGTCCATATCCTCCAGGACAATATACATCCTGTCATATACAGGGTCGTTTGAATTCGCTGGGTTGCCTATGTAGGATATCTCGATAGCAGGTATTGTCCCCGGACTTAATTTACCATCAGCAGTTAAATCTACGCCGTCGGGATAAAACCGAATAATCTCCGAGTAGCGGTCTTCATATGCGTCTGGTTCAGGAGGAAACTGCTCATTATCAACATCATAATTGTTATAGTAGTAACTCAAACCATAACCAGTCCAACCAATATCTGTACGGATGATTCTCGAACCGGGTAAGCGGCCTACGCCCCCTTCAAGAGCCATTGGGTTGTAATCATCCATACCACTACCACAGTCACCCTGGGGGTTCTTCTGTACATGGCCGTCTATCCACACGTAACGCATGTCATCTTCATCATAGTATGGACATAAATCATTTCCATCGCCACTGACAGTGTAATCCTCAAAGTTGTCTATTGTAATATAATCAGGTATCGTAAAGCTCCAGATTGGCCCAGGCCAGTTATGGTCAGGATGAGAATTATTAACCTCGTCTATACGCCAGTAGTAAGTCGTCTCTAATTCAAGAAATGCATCAAGATTACCCAGGTCATATTCTGACCATAATTGATTACCCCTGAAAATCCCTGTCCCGTCATTATCATCTGCGTTGACTACATCATTGTAGTTGGTGCTGAAGTACACATCGTGACTCGCCGCAAAGGGACCTGCCGCCCAAATGAGCTTCATCGTATTAATGTAAATACCAGTTGACCCATCAGAAGGATAAGGGTCCCTGGCATTGGGATTGAGAGTGGTAAAACTCCAAATATGACCTTTAAAGAAGAGACTACAAGGGTCGTTAAACTCATCAATTCGCCAGTAGTAAATTGTACCTGCCGCAAGTGTTTCAGGAACAGCGTAGTTAGTGTCATTAACATCCTGGCGCGCACGATAGACCTCAGTTGGACCCATTGGGTCATCGCTGTCCGCCTCGTCCACCTCCGAAAAGTCTGTGCCGATGTAAACATCATGAGACGCCCCTGGAAATCCGGGTTCCCACGAAAGCTCTAATATTCGCTCGACTTCTATTGCATAATTCGCCGGATATGGCTCTTTGGCTTTACACTGAGTCTCAAATGACCAAACAGCTCCTTTCAACACTTCGCTCCCCGTGTCCCCGTCGATTCGCCAGTAGTAAATTTCGCCAATATCGAGTGTTTCCGGGATGATATAGGTATTTGTACCAGCATCCTGATGAGCTCGATAGATCTCACCTTCTCCCATCGCGTCATTGTTATTCGCGTCGTTCACCTCTGCATAGCTTGAACCAAAATAGATATCGTGGTATGTTGCGTCGGCGGCACGCATCCAGCTAAGATCTGTCTCAATTGATACATCTGTCGCAGTGTCAGCAGGACTCGGAAGATAAGGGTAATTGGCATCTATCAATCGCGCATTATCGAAGTAAAATGTATCGTGACCATTAGTATCACTAACGGTGGCTAAGATAAATTCGACATACCCTGGTTCCGGCGGCAACGTGTCGAAGCTTTCGCTATAGTTCCACCACATTGTTACAGTCTGAAGATTTTTGCCGTCGTCGGGAAAGACCCATTGATAATGGGGTTTCTCTTCGTCGGCATCCAGGTCGTTCCACCCGTAGACGTCGGCGTTGAGCGAAACCGTGTAAAGCTCACAAGAGCAGCTGCCTATAGCGTCACCAGGAACAGAAACATCAATCGCAAAAACCGTGTTGGCAAAAAAATCGCCCACCAGGCCCCTGCCTTGTAACTTAATAGAGAGATTCTGTTCCCAAGTAACACCTGTAGACGTCTGTAACTTAAGTGCGCCGCTGCCTTGCGTCGCACCTGTCAAAACCCACTCGTACTTGGGCCCGACAACCGCCTCTCCCGTACCCCAGTCTATCCACCCCTCAGGGTCACCTGCGACTTCCCAGCTGCCTATCACGCAGGGATCGGGTACACCGAAACTGGCGCTCGATAAAAACACCACCAAAACAAAAAAGGTTAAAAAACACAATTTCTTGAACATAATGTTCCTCCTTTCATAAAAAGGACCTTAAAATATTAAAAAACTATGTTTTAATACACCTTCAGCTACAAGCCAAAAGCACTATTTTCTAAGTTATCACATAATACTTCATCGCAGTTTGATAGCATCGCGAACGCAAACAGCCGCCAGCTATGAGTTCTGCCGAAGACTTGGTTCACAAGCAATCCTTCTTCTCCTTAATCCGAAATTGCCATCTGCCATAACTTTCTTTACAAACAACCCCGCACTAACAACCCCTCAAATCATGAGATACAACGTGTTAGAACTATAATTAATAAGAATCGCACTATATTATGGTATTTCGGTTAATTTCAACGGCCTGTAAACTACCTCGTTGTGCCGGTTTCGTATGATTCTCCTTCCATAATTCAATGGCAGTACTATAAAGTACCAAAAACCATCCTCAGCGGCGAGAATACTCAACAGAAAGAGCATATCGCCTCCAAACGTAGCACAATATTGATTTTATAGGATTCGATGATATATGTCAAAGAAAAAACGCCAAAATTGACCAAAATTTATACCCTCTTAACATGCGAAAATCCCCCATTCTGACATTCTATAATAAAAAATGACATGCAATCGCGTGGTTGGTTAGCCCCCGGCACTGTCGGGGGTTGTGTGTTTATGTTTATCCCCCTAATCCCGAAAGGAGTTAGGGGTTATGATTCTTGTTTCCGCAGGAATCTAAATAATACTTAGCCCCCTGATTTATCAGGGGGTTTTTAGCCCTCGGCACTGCCGAGGGGTTTCTACACTTGCTCCGCTGTGGGTCAAAATCCTTCATACCCATGAACGCCTGTTGTTTAGGCGTTAGGATTTAGCCCCCACCCCTGCCCTGGGGGTTTACCCTCCATAGCACAAAGGGCGACGGAGGGTCATTCAACGCCTCAACATTGCCAATCCGCGTTATCTCCGACCACGACTTTGCCGCCTTACCTTTCATACATTCACACCTTTCTCACCTTTCACACTTTTTATCCTCTCCGCCGGGGATTAAACATTAAAACTAATCACTAACAACTATATTGCCCCTGTTCTGCCTATACTTTGTTCGTGAGCAGGAGAATTTTCGAGAAAAACCCGTATATACAACGAGCTACGATACTAAAAGCTCCGCGGACCTCCGTGAGTCATCCACTACCCTCCGTGACGTGATTTTTTAAGTATTCTGGACACGATCCCAAACATCGACAAGATGCATACCTGAAAGGAGCAAACCCAACGCTATATGCAGAACAAGTTCTATCCCGTTACCCACTGCAGATTGAATACCGATACGATACAGGCAAAAGACAGACAAATAGAGCAGTAAGTACATACAACAGAATACTACCGCATTAATCATGTTATAAAACCTTGTTGAATGTGCAGGCGCATCTTCGAAAGATAGACTATTGTAAGCGGTAAATACACCTCCGGCAAGAAGACCGAGTACAGTTGCCAGCACAGCCAATGCAATGTGAGTACCAATAGGAGCCGGCCGCACTTGGTGCAACAAAACACCGGCTGCAATTACAATAATCCAGTTAAATGCCAAACGCCGAGCGGCCTTAGCCCACAAACCGCTTGCAATTTTCCTTTTACCACCCATAACAATTTCTCCTAACCACTAACAACTATTTCGCCGCGATGCAACGCATCGCTTCCAAATAATACTTAGCCCCACGTTTCACGTGGGGTTGCCAGCGCGAGGAATGCTTTTATGTTTAGCCGTCGCCGATACGGCGACGAAATATTTTGTTAGCCCCTTGCCCGCCCTGAGCAACCTGTTGTGAGCAATGTCGAACCAAGTCGAAGGGCACCGCAAGGGGTTTGATTAGCCCCACTACCTGTGGGTGGGGCCTTCTATTAGGATTTATTGTTAGGCCTTAAAACCGATCTCTAATGAATCTACGTCCATTCTCAGATTGTATAGGTCCATCATTTAAAAATTCGGAGTGGCACCGGCGATCAAAACTCGTATGTCCAGCTCTGGCTGTCGGACCGCGGCGGCGAGCAGCCCAAGTGCAGAAAAGATACTCTTTGGCGCGAGTCATAGCCACGTAAAGGATGCGACGCTCTTCACTCAGATTGGAATGCGGTCGTGGAATGAGACCATCCTCAACACCCGCAATTATGGTAGCGCGAGCAGTGAGGCCCTTTGATCCACCCATAGTCATTATACGGATTCCCTCACTTTGCGCTTGTGCGAGATCTTTGCCTAGAGGTTCAATCTGACCCAGATATCGTTGGAGTGATTGCTGTTCTTCAGCTAGATCGTCTAAGTTCAAAAGCAAAATCTCAAAGTCATCAGTGGGTTCGGGCACAAAATCTTCATAACCGCACACGTCGACAATCCAGTGCCCCCATCCTTGTTCTGGTTGATCATCCGGCAAATCGTTCTCCTCTAGCCAAGGGAGAATTGAGTCCAACATAGTCTTTACTTTGCGGGCAGAGACCGGAGCGTCTGGAAAGTCGTTGTCATATCCACTCAATAACTCCGTAGCGAATGTCGTACCTTCCCCTTTTGCTCTATCATAAACATACTGGAAAAAGGTCTCACCTATTCCATCGGTAAGATGAAGAAGGCTGGCCCAAGCGATAGAGTCGTTGCGATTAACTAGTAATCGTAGAAGCTCCAAAAGTCGCCGGTTATCCTGTTGTTCGAGCAATTCTAGCACGTATGAATGATCAGAATAATCTATATCATAATTATCAAGCTCTTCCCGAATAATTGACTGGTCATCATCCCCTGTACCAATTACCACGCATCCTCCTTTCTCGCTAATCAGCCTTATAACTTCCAAGTCGCAGGAATTAAGATCCTGATACTCGTCGACGAGTAGTAGATCGAAATCGATGCCCTCTAAATCGTCATGATCGTGAAGAGCGCGACGAAGCGCATACGGAAGCTCCTGTAGAAGAGTGTATCCTAAGATTCGTCGGTGTTCAGCCCAAGCACCTCGAAATCGAGTACGGTCGGTATTGCCGATCTCAGGGTCTTCCTCTTCCGTAAGTGACTCCCAATTTGACGCCATCTCCTGAATCAGCTTATCCAAAACACGCACCTGAACACCAACGCGCTTCGCAAGCGTGGGGCGAATTACTTTCTTGAACTCCCAAGTGTCAGCAATGCGAAGCGGTTCTGGAAAACCACCTGTACCAGGATTGCGAAGAAGCACAGATATTGCGAATGAGTGAATCGTGCTTGGCCGTTCTGCTTCTTCAGAGTGACTCGCTATTTTTTCAGCGAGTTCAGCTGTAGCAGCTCTTGTAAACGTTAGCATTCGGACTCGCAGAGAATCATCTTCTTCGAGCAACCGTCCCAATAGAGCTACCATCGTCGTGCTTTTTCCGGTTCCGGGACCGGCAAGCACGCGAGCATGGCGTGTCGCGTCGTGCGAAAGAATCGTATATTGTTCATCAGTTGGGGTAAATGGCATTTCTATGCTGTTCCTTCGACATGTAGAAAGCTGATCAAACAATATTTCACGAATATATTCCCTATCCACTCCGCTCCTTGAAAGCCACTCTTGAATGAAATCCTCTCTTTTAATATCGGCACCATCAAGGCCAATATTAACACCAAAAATCCAACTTAATGTCAACCTGCCCCCGCACGTTGTAGGCGGGGGACCCTGCCCCCGCATGTCGTAGGCGGGGGTCCACTTGTCCCCAAAAACCCACCTTAATACTAAAGAAAAACGCGATGCAAAGCATCGCTTCAAAATCGGTTAGCCCTCAGCTCTGCTGGGGGTCAAAACGCCCAACGGCGTCTAACGGGGCCCGCCTCTTTAATTTTGCATTTTGATTTTTAATCTTTGATTTTCTTTTCCTGTCCTCCATCCCCCGCCTTCTGTCTTCAGTCTTCCGTCGTCAGTCGTCCGTCCTCCGTCATCCGCCCTCTGCCTTCCGTCCTCTTCCATCTGTCTCCTGTCTTGAGTCTTGTGCCTTGAGTCTCTGTGCCTTTGCCCCTCTGTGCCTTTGCTCCTCTTCACCCTTGCCCCTCTGTACCTTTGAACCTTTGTTCCTCTGTGCCTTTGTTCCTCTGTGCCTTTGCTCCTCTGCACCTTTGCTCCTTTTCTCGGACTTTAAAAATTCTTCCCTAATTTACTCGATTTTATGCGTTCAAAATTTGGCCAAAGCTGTTTCTTATAGTATATTTTCAATAAAGACTGTTAAACTACGGAGGAAATTGTAATTGATGAAAAGGTTTTCGGAGGATTCTTAGCACCGTTAATAATACCCTGAAGTTTTGAAATAAAGCGGCTGTTTCTCTTTCGCTCATTGAATTCTGGATTTTATATCTTAGTTCGAGGTGCTGCGAAAGGCCGTAACCAAGAGGGAGGGCGGCCTTTCGTAGCCCTCAGGAGGAAGGTAAAATTTTTATGACTGGATGGAAAAAAAGACTTATTTTTATATTGGTTGTTTATTTCGCGGGCTTCGCAACTGCGGTTTACTTTCTCGCGCCATCGCCGGTCCCTTATGACTCCCAGATATGCGAGGCAAGCTGTGCATCATCGCCGTTGAGCTCTCAGTTTATCGTGGCTTTCAACTCCGGGATGCACAAGTGCGTGGATTTTATGAAAGATGCAGCCGTCCGTGTCGGCTCTTTTTTAAAGAAAAAGTATCAAGAGAAAACCACGCAGGCCCCACAGGCCTGTAACCGAAGCGTAACTTTTATCTGTATGAACTGTTAATTGCTGACATGTACAAGTAAGTAAATATTACTTAAGGGGGGACGTGTATGCAACATTCAGGCCGTGGGCTGCGTCGGCCCACGGCCGTCCTTTTTTAAAAACCAATCAATCTCCCCATGACACTCATTCACCCTTACTTGACAGCATAATAATCGCAACCGCTCCACAGTTACAATCAAACTTCCTCACCTCCCAACCTTACTGCAGCGCGAAAAGCCAAATATGCAAACCTTTTTGGCATCTATGTCCTTGTCGGTTTCGATATAATCCATAGCCCGGCTCATCACCCAAGCCCATGCGCCGATGGCGCCATACCTCACCCGCCTACAAACATACAAACCACATCCCC
>CAZUTR010000036.1:7908-11469 GCA_964623545.1 uncultured Pirellulales bacterium
TCTGAGCTTCGTTAGCCCACAGCCATCCTTATTTTAGAAATCTCCCAACAGCCCCCTGCCTTCCCCGCCAACAAACATACAAACCACATCCCCTCTGAGCTTCGTTAGCCCACAGCCATCCTTATTTTAGAAATCTCCCAACAGCCCCTTGCCTTCCCCGCCAACGCAAAAATCTCAGCTACTTTACAGCTACCACCAACCTTACACACCCACCGACACAGAAATCACAACCCCTCCACTGATATCCTCGACCTTTCTGTTACTTCCGCATCGCAGTTTGAATCAGCAAAAAACACCGGAACAAAAAATCGCTCAATTATTTACTTCCCTGATTTTTGATAATAACATATACTCTGATGCTTTGATGTATCAGTGTATAGTGCATAAGGTTTTTTAACCGGCTTTTGGAGATATGTATGGCAAAATCGAGACGCAGACGCAAAGTAGGCAGCAAAAAACGTCGCGCGAGATGGAAAGTTCGTCACAAAATTAGTTGAGTTCTTTGTCCTTTCGCTAGCGCAGAGCTTTGCTCATAATCAAAAAAACAGCAGCGTATCAAAACGCTATATCTTAAATGGAACACTTCAAAATAATTTTTAAGCCGGATGGCAGGCAAATCTCGATTCACGAAGGCGCGACAATCCTCGAAGCGGCAGGCCAGGCCGGCGTTGTTTTAAACACCGTCTGCGGAGGACAGGGCTCCTGTAAGAAATGCCTCGTGAATATCGAGCCATCCGGTGGTGATGTTTTGGGAGGAGATGTAAATTATGGTGGGGGTGGAGGTGTTTTTGGTGGAGATATAAATCATGGTGCGGGTGGAGGCATTGGGGGAGGAGATGTAAATCAAGTGGGGGGTAAAAGTAAAAGTGGCGCTGCCGTGGGAGGTGACGAGGTTGGGAGTGGAGATAAGGGTCAAGGTGAGTCGGGTGGTGGTTCTCGTGCCGGACAGAATGAGAACAATAGAACCGCCGGTGTTTTCGGTCAAGGCAATTTCGGTGGTAGTGGTGGAGATGTAAATCATGGTGGCGTTAGCGGTGGGGGTGGCGTCGAGGGTGGAGGCGCTTTTGGTGGAGATATAAATCATGGTGAGGATAGCGTCGAGGACAGTGGTGGTGGAGATGTAAATCATGGTGCGGGTGGCGTCGAGGGTGGAGGCGCTTTTGGTGGAGTTGTAAATCAAGTGGGGGGTAAAAGTAGAAGCGGGCCGGCAGTTGCCGGTGAACAGGTTCTCGCCTGCCAATATAAAATCCACAGTAATCTTGTCGTAACCATTCCAGACAGCTCAAGATACTTCGAACAAAAAATCCTATCTGAAGGTATCGAAACTGAAACCCGGCTCGAGCCGGATATATATAAAAAATATGTTGAGCCGAAAAGCGATGCGAAGGTGCTCGGAGTCGCCATCGATATCGGCACAACAACTGTGGTAGCAAAGCTGCTGGATATGAAGACCGGCCAAACCCTTGCGACGGAATCGGCCACAAATCCGCAGACCAGCTTCGGCGATGATGTCATCAGCAGAATCGCTTACGCAGAAACAGATGAAAAACTTCGCGAATTGCAAAAAAGCATTGTCAACTGCCTGAATGAGCTAATCGCTAAACTGTGTAAACAGGTCAACGCAACCAAAGAGGAAATCTTCGAGGCGGCTGTCGTCGGCAATACGACGATGAACCATATATTTTTATCCCTGCCGGTGACACAACTCGGCCAGGCGCCGTACAAAGCATATTCGGTGGATGCCAAAGACCTGCCGCCTGGGCAAATCGGTCTTCGCATAAATCCGAAGGGTAATATCCACACAGTTGAGAACATAGCCGGCTTCGTCGGAGCGGATACTGTTGCTATGGCACTGGCGGTCGGTATGGATTCTGTCGAACAGGTAACGCTGGCGATTGATATCGGCACGAACGGTGAGCTGGTGCTTGCTGTGGGAGATAAACTCTACTCGGCAAGCTGTGCGGCGGGGCCGGCCTTCGAGGGTGCGCGAATAGCCTGCGGCAGCAGAGCGGTCGCAGGTGCAATCCAAGCGGTTGTATTAAATGAAGATGATATAGATTTGGACGTTATAGGTGATATTGAACCACGCTCGATTTGCGGCTCAGGACTTTTAGATGCGGTGGCGATAATGCTCGATTTGGGTATTATCGAAACAAGCGGACGATTTGCAGAATTTGAAAAATTAAAAGCCGATTTGCCGCCGGCGATTTTCGACCGGCTTGTCGAGAGTGATGGTCAGCCGAGCTTTGTACTCACTCGCAACGGCGATGGTCGGACAGTCTTTTTGAATCAGAGGGACATTCGCGAGGTGCAGTTGGCCAAGGCGGCTATAAGAGCGGGAATTAAACTGCTGCAAGCGAAAGTCGGAATTGCTGATAGTGATATCGAGCAGATTTTCTTGGCGGGTGCATTTGGTAATTTTATTCGCAGGGAATCTGCTTTGCGAATTGGTCTGTTGCCGGCTGTTTCGGCTGAGAAGATTAAATTCGTCGGCAACGCAGCGTGCAGCGGCGCACAGATGGTTTTATTAAGCAGCCATTGGCGCAACCTAGCTAAGGAGTTAGCCGGCAGGATTGAATATATTGAGATTGCGCACCAGGCAGAATTCCAGGAAATGTTCGCAGAATCGATGATGTTTTAGCGTATAGCGTACAGCGTACAGCGTGGAGCGTTGTTAGGGATTAGGGGCGAGGGGATAGGGGGTGGATCCCCGACTAAGACTTTCGAGGACAAGTGGACCCCTGCTACCTATGGCACAGGCTAAGACTTTGCAGGGGCAAGGGGCCCCGTTAGAAGCCGTTGGCTTCTATACAACGGGGTACAAAATTAACAATTAAAAGAGGTTCGCGGAGTGTAGGGTGTTTGAAAGGAAGAACCAATATCAGAGATATTCTCTTAGTAATTCTAAACAGTCCATATCTTTTATATGAGTTCTAGTGTCTCCATGTTGTAGTCTGGTGATTATATCCCCAATTTCTCTTGGCTTGAAATGCCAAGCAGTACCATAAACATTTGTTATACGTCTTAATTTTTCCGGGACTTTAAGGGCCTCGAGATTTTCTTTGGCATAACCAAAACCTAGAAAGAAAATTCTATCAGCCTCACTAATTATCTTGTGAGCTTCTTGTAATTCAGGATTCTCTGACTCCTCATATACTATTCTTAAATTTTCAATAAGAGGTTCCATATTATCAACTGAGTTAATGTCACGACCATATGTAATTTTAGTGTCAAAGTCCTGCCACTCTAAGCCAGCTACTTGTTCAAAAACATGTATAATTCGAATTTCTTGTAACTGTTCCTTAATCTCATCTTTACTAATACCTTCGAAAGAATTTAGAAGACCCTCGTAAAAAAAGTATTCGAAGGACCTGTCATAATTAAAAGTAATGAAGGAAACATTATTTTCAGAGAATCGTGCGTAGTCCTCTTTTCTTACAAGTTCATCGGTTAATTTGTGCAATATGAGTGAATACCAATTTTCTACTTGTTCTTTTCTTTCTACTTTGGATTTACTTATTTTCTCGGCACTAAAGATCCTAAAGATTATTGCTTTTTTTC
>CAZUTR010000036.1:11479-13326 GCA_964623545.1 uncultured Pirellulales bacterium
CTAGGTTTATAAACTGGGGATTTCTGGCTAAGAATAAGTCTATTGAATGTGTCATGGAATTATAAAACTTATCAGCAAAATCCTTCGCCTCCTCCACTCGTTGGTTAATAAGTGGTTCTATTGCCCGATCGTGTAAATATCTTCCCAGATCAGCAGGAAATTGCTTACAAATCTCATCACGTAAATTTTCCCCTGTGGGATATCCATAAGGTTGGCTTGCCCCTGCGCCCAAAATGAAAACCGTTTTATCTTTGATCATCTTTTTTTTCTACTAATTGACTTTCCGCTTTAAATAGTGTTCCAAGCTCAATACGTCCCAACAAAAAGAATATGCTTGTTAAAAGGTATGTTAATATTGTCATGAGAAATAGGGAAAGACTTAAATCCAGAACAAAGCAAAATAAGCAACATAGAGTGCATGCAAGAAATGCGTAACCAGTGTGCGCGTAAAATTGTCCAAAATAAAGATAAAAGTCTTGAAGGAAAGTAAATTGTTGCATTTTATTACTCGGTATATTTACAACATTTTCATCCATTAAAAATGGAAGCAGAGTTTTTGTTGAGAGCATCCAAATTATCTCAACTATCATAAATATGGGAGCTAAAAGGAGTTGAAGCCAGAGCGAATATTTATGTATTAACCAGTCACGGCGAACAATTAGATGTTTGGGACATTTACATTCGACCCAGGATGAAACTGCCCAGTTTAAACCATGTATTAGCATTCCTATACCTGTGGCGATAAGTAGAAACAGAACTGTGTAAAAACTTGTACTAAACCAACAATTTCCGAATGCTTTTATTATGCTACATGCTTTTATTATGCTATTACCATAAATCGGCGGACTATAAAACTTTAAATAGACACATGTTAATGCAAAAACAACTACAGCTCCAGGCAGGAGCTGAGCCATGATAAATCCAAAGGTAACTTTAGAGAACAAATCGCGCATATTTCAACCACACAGTGCCAATAGAAAAGATACTTAATTGGCACAATATAAAGGAATCTGAATTAACTATATGATTTTTAAATAATTGTATTTATTTTATGGTTTGAGCTTATCTATTTGCCCTTTGCGATTTCTTTGTAGTTTTTACAATTGACTACTTGCTTTTTTTCTTTGAGACACGTTTCGCTCGTTTAGACTTTTTAGCCTTAGCCATTTCTTGGCCCTTTCAAAAATAGTTATTAACAAATACTGTTTCATATACTGACCAGACCGGAAAGCGGATGAATAGTATTTTCAACTATCTCCCGGCCTCCCGAGCCGGGCACATTTAAACGACTTACAATATTGTAGGAAGAGCAAAGTCTGCGTCAAGCTACTAAAGTGAAATGTTGCGCTTTTTTTGTTAATATTTACCCTTATTAATTCTCCTATCTGTTTACTTTTTTAAATCCTTCCTCCGGTAGTTCCATCTGAAAACTTATTCGCTCTATCGAAGCCACTATGACAGCAAGTGAAGAAGTCCTATCCTGTCGCCAATCTGTTTTGTATAAATCGGTGTAATCGGCGGGTGGAATAAGTTCAAAACAAGGTTTTTATCCTTACTACGTGGTAAATACGGATAACTTTTGGGGTATGGTAAAAGGCAGGCGGAGGACAGAGGACTGACGACAGGAAAGGAAAATTAAATATTAAAAATCAAAATGCAAAATTGAGGAAGCCAAGCAAAGCTTGGCTGTTTTTTATTTTAGGCCACAGAGGGCATCCGCCTTCGCTGAAGCTATGGCGGACTCCTCGCAATGACACATCCCCTGCCGTGAGCAACACACCAAGCGGAATTTCAAAACACCTTCGCGGAATGTATGTTATTCTGACACCGGGGTCCGGTTTTAGTGG
>CAZUTR010000037.1:0-12869 GCA_964623545.1 uncultured Pirellulales bacterium
TTTGGCGAATAAAAGAACAAATTTCGGTGAAATACTCTACAAAGCCGGTTTTAAAAAAAAAGAGCCGCTATTTGACGAAATAAAAACCGCCAAGAATAATAACAAGCGACTCGGTCAGGTGCTGATGGAGTTAGGACTGGTAGATGAGGATACTCTAACCAGGGCGCTGGCCAAACAGTTCGGACTAAAATTTGTTGACTTAAATAAAACAAATATTCCAACCGAGTCAATGAAACTTGTGCCGGAAGACCTCATCAAAAGGCATAATATTCTGCCGCTTAGTATGAATAACGGCAGATTAAAAGTAATTGTAAAAGACCCCTCGGATTTGGACGCGTTGGATTCAATTAGATTTCGCCTAAACACTGAATTGGAATGTTATCTTGCGAGCCCTTCAAAAATTCGCTCTTACATCGAAGACTATTTCGACCAGGCCACTACCGAAGAGGACGATAGACTAAGGCACAGCATTGATGCCACTGCCGCTGAACTTGCCGAGGCCGGTCATGATTTGCAGGCAGAAGCTCTGCGTGCCCAAGCGGAAGGCGGCGACACCGACGCACCTATTATCAGGTTGGTTAATCTGATAATAGATAATGCATACTATATGCGTGCAAGTGATATTCACGTTGAGCCAATGTCCGACAGAATACGTATTAGGTACCGAATCGATGGGGTTTGTCTGGAAAGGGATAACATCCCCAAAAATATGCAGGCGCCGTTGATTACCCGCTTAAAAATTCTTTCCGGTATGGATATCGCTGAGAAGAGATTGCCGCAAGATGGCCGTATTAAACGTGTGATTGCGGACCAGGATATCGATTTTCGTGTCTCTGCTCTGCCCGGCAACCACGGTGAAAGTGTAGTGCTGCGAATTCTGCGTCCCGATGCCGTCAACATCGGTATTCAGGCGCTGGGTTTTGAGCAGGATAATTACGAGCAATTTCAAAAGATAATCAGAAGACCTAATGGCATCTTTTTGGTTACGGGTCCTACGGGTAGTGGTAAAACCACAACTCTATATGCGGCGCTGCAGGTCCTTAACAGGCCCGACAAGAAAATTCTTACTGCTGAGGACCCTGTAGAGTATAACTTCGACGGAATGAATCAGTGCCAAGTCAAAGAAGAAATTGGCTTGACATTTGACAGGATTCTTAGAGCCATGCTGCGTCAAGCCCCTAATATTATACTTGTTGGTGAGATTCGAGACGGTACTGTCGCAGATATCGCAATCCAAGCGGCCCTTACCGGCCACCTGGTTTTCAGTACTTTGCATACCAATGACGCACCCAGTGCTATCACCCGTTTGATAGATATGGGCGTCAAGCCGTTTCTCGTAGCCAGCTCGATACAAGCCATTATGGCACAAAGACTTGTAAGAGTTATATGTAAAAAGTGCAAAGTAGTTGATGAAGACCCTGACCCATCCTATTTACGGCTGCTTAACATTACGCCTGATGATATTAGAAAACATCCTATTTACAAGGGCGCCGGTTGCAGTCAATGCCAGGGAACTGGTTTTAAAGGCCGTATCGCTGCTTTTGAGATGGTAGAGCTCAACAACGAGATACGAGAATTAGCCTTTGCAAAAGCACCTACCACAGAATTGAGAAAAGCATGTATAGCCAGTGGGATGAGAACGCTTATGGAGGATGGAAAGATTAAGATATTCAACGGTGTAACAACACCATCAGAAATTGCCAGGATTTCACAAACTGAGGGTGTAGAAGTATAATTATACAAAATGAGATTTTAGGATTTTGATATGTCAACAACAGTTAATATGGACCGTTTGTTGCACGCCTGCGTCGCACAGGGTGCTTCAGACATACACCTTGTAACCGACCGACCACCTGTTTTTCGAATCGATGGTCAGCTAAGGTCGCTGGAAACCAAGGTTCTTGAGCCGGATGATACCGTAGCATTAATGAAAAGCATAACACCCGAGAGAAACCAACAAGAACTGCAGGAAGAGGGGGGAACTGATTTTGGATTTGCATATGGAGATGCTGCGAGATTTCGTGTGTCTGTATTTAAACAAAAGGGCCAGATTTCGATAGTTTTACGTCTAATACCAACTAAGATAATGACCTTTGAGGAGATAGGTCTACCGAAGATTTGTTCCGCATTGTGTCGTAGGCCGAGAGGGCTGTTTTTGGTGACAGGCCCTACCGGTTGCGGTAAAACTACGACTTTGGCTTGTATGGTAAACTACATTAACGAGAACCTTGACCGTCACATTATAACCGTTGAAGAACCAATAGAATACTATCATACACATAAAAAGTCCATTATTAATCAACGAGAAGTTGGAGTTGATGTTCCAAGTTTCGGCGAGGCTCTGAGACGTGTTCTAAGAATGGACCCCGACGTGATATTGGTCGGTGAGTTGCGAGACCTCGAAACTATAGAAGCGGCTGTTAGAGCAGCTGAAACTGGTCACCTTGTCTTTAGTACAGTACATACAACGAGTGCAGCTGGAACGATTACGAGAATAATTGATGTTTTTCCAGTAGACCAACAGGAACAGATTCGTATTCAATTAAGCAGTAATCTAATAGCGGTTCTCAGTCAGGCACTTTGCCCATTAGCAACCGGCAAAGGGAGAATCGCCGCTTATGAATTTATGGTTGTAACGCCTGCGATTGCCAACCTTATCCGCGAAAATAAGACATATCGAATCGATTCGAGTATTCAAACAGGGAAAAAACTTGGAATGCAGCTTCTTGATGAGCATCTTTGGCAGCTTTACGATGCCGGTAAGATTACTTTAGAGGAAATGCTTGATAAAGGTCGTCAGCCGGGTGCATTGCAGGATAAAGCATTAGAGAGGACAAGGGCTTCAAAAGGTAAGAAAGCAGCGCTGGAAGATATAGGACCGATATTACGCACATAATTTATGTGATAAATAAGTCTAATAATAATTACGATACCAGCTAAAAATTCTATTTAGCTGGTATTTTTTTAATAAAAATTTGGTAAAACTCGTTTTTCTTACTTAAATAGGTTTTAAGGTCAGATAGATTAAATGCTTATCATAATCCTATTATTTATGTGTCCAATACGTAATTTGTTTGCATAAAATGCGTTATTGTTATATAATAGAATGTGTTTAAAGAACAATTTAATTGAGGTTGAAAAACGATGGCAAAGATAAAAACAGCAAAAACACTCCCGCCAGTAGAGCAATTAAGAAGCAGAACACTGGGCAGAGTTCTCACAAAAATGGGTATTCTCACCAGAGAGAAAGTCCATGAGTGTCTAAAAATCCAGAAACAACGGGCAGGTAACGTTCCAATAGGCCAGATTTTTCTCGAGCTTGGCTTAGTAGATGAAGAGCAATTGCAGGTTGCCTTAGCTGCTCAACGAGGAATGGAATATATAAATCTTGGTGATATTGATATTTCACCCAGTATAATTGAGAAAGTACCAGCCCAAATGGCAAAAACCTATCACATTGTTCCTATCGAATATCATGAGGATAAAAATGAACTTGTTGTTGTTTTAGACAAATTAGACAATTTTAGGGCGACCGACGATCTGAGCACACTTATGGGTTTTCAAGTTACGGCAAAAATAACAGACTCTGAATCATTGGAAAAATCTTTGACAAAGTATTATGAGACACAAGAAGACAAAGATAACATAAACGAGTTGATAAGTGAAATACAGCAGGATAGTTTTCTCGCAGAATTCGAAGGTAGGAACCAAAGCATAGATTTGGATGAGTTAAAGGAACTGTCAGAGTCGAATCCCGTCAAAAAACTTCTTAACCTGGTTCTTTTGCAGGCAATTCGAGATAAGGCATCTGATATTCATTTTGAGCCTTTTGAGAATGAATACAAAATGCGTTACCGGATTGACGGAGTTCTTTACGAGATGGTTCCTCCGCCGAAGCATATCGCCACTGCATTGAGTTCGCGAATCAAAGTTATGGCGGAACTTGATATAGCCGAAAGGCGCTTACCACAGGACGGCAGAATATCTCTTACTGTTCAGGGCAATCCCATTGATTTACGTGTCAGTGTTCTTCCCACAATGTTTGGAGAAAGTGTTGTGCTTCGAGTCCTTGACAGAACACAACTCAGTCTTGATATGGAAAAACTTGGTTTCAGACAAGATGAACTTCGAGTAGTTCGCCAGCTTATTAAAAAACCGAACGGAATCGTGATTGTTACGGGCCCAACCGGATGCGGTAAAACAACAACTCTCTATTCAGCACTGACTGAACTGAACAGCATTGAGACAAAAATAATAACCACAGAAGATCCTATAGAATACGACATCGACGGCATAATTCAGGTTCAGATGAAACCCGACATTGACCTAACATTCGCAAGGTGCCTGCGCTCGATTTTGAGACAGGACCCCGATATTATACTTGTTGGTGAAATTCGTGACCTTGAAACAGCAGAAATCTCGGCACAGGCGTCTTTGACAGGTCACCTGGTGTTTACGACACTTCACACAAACGATGCTCCCAGCACGATAGCCCGACTTCTTGACCTGGGGATCGAACCATTTCTTATTACAGCTACTCTTGAGGGTATCATCAGTCAGCGACTCGTAAGGAGGATATGTACTAATTGCAAAACACCATTTAAGCCGACCGAAGTTCAACTGAGGGAGCTGGGACTTACCCTGGATGATGTTAAGGGTAAAGAGTTCTATTATGGCCGAGGCTGTAACAGGTGTAACAATACCGGTTATAAAGGTAGAACGGCTATTTTTGAGATTATGGTATTCAATGATGAAATGCGTGAGCTGGTTATGAGTCGGGCTTCGACAAATATACTGCGTGCGGCTGCGCAAAAAGCCGGCATGAAATTATTGCGTGACGGCGGTCTCGCCGCAATTTATGACGGAACAACAACTATAGATGAGGTAGTGAAAGAAACAATTTCAGAAGCTGAATAAAAACAAGTAAAAAAGGAGCAAATAAAATGCCTATTTTTAAATACGAAGCTTTGGACGCTCAAGGCGTCGCAGTCAAAGACGAAGTAGACGCCTTAAGTCAGAAAGAAGCAGTGAGCAAGATACGCAACATGGGATACTTTCCGACTAAAGTTTCTGCCGTGGGTGCTGCGAAGAAGGCAGTGAGAGCCGGGGCTAAACCAAAGGCGAGACGCGGCGCTGGCGGTAAAGTAAAAGTCAAACTCATAACTCAATTTGCACGGCAGCTTTCGACACTCCAGGACGCGGGCCTGCCGATACTTCGCTCGCTACGGATTCTCGGCGAACAGCAAAAGTCGGGAACATTCAAAAAGGTAGTCGGTTATGTGGCAGATGATATTGAGGGTGGTTCAACTCTTTCAGAGGCGATGGCCAGGTTTCCAAGGACTTTTGACCGGTTGTTTGTGGGTATGGTTGCTGCGGGCGAGACAGGCGGTGTGCTGGATTTGATTCTGTCACGAGTGGCGGACTTTATGGAAAAGGCACAAAAACTTCGGTCCCGCGTTAAAAGTGCTATGGTTTATCCGTTAGTTGTTATGGCAGCAGCGTTCACAATCCTGTTGTTATTGATGAAATTTGTTATTCCCAAGTTTAAAGATGTGCTTACAGAAATGTTAGGTAATGAAAAGTTAAACGTTGTAACACGTACGGTGCTTGGCATAAGCGACTGGATTGCGTATAGATTCGGTTGGTTAGTTCTGGTATCGATACCGTTTGGATTAATTATTGCAATCAAGCTGGTAAGGCAGGTTCGCACCGGAAGATTGGTTTTGGACAGCATCAGATTGAGAATACCGGTTGTTGGACAACTTTCGGGTAAAGTAGCTGTTACACGGTGGACAAGAACATTGGGCACTCTGATAGGTGCTGGTGTGCCGATATTAGACGCCATTACTGTGACAAGTGAAACAGCAGGAAATGAAGTCTTTTCAAGCATGCTCAACAAAGTTCACGATTCTATCAGGCAGGGTGATACCTTTGCCGGCCCACTGAAGCAGTCGAAAACCGTTGATTTAATTGTAACTAATATGGTTGCCGTAGGTGAGGAGACAGGCGACCTGGACAAGATGCTGCTAAAAATCGCGGACAACTACGATGAACAGGTTGACGTTCTAGTAGCTTCGTTAATGTCACTGCTTGAGCCGATTATGATTTTAGTGCTTGGAGGCATAGTAATGACTATCGTTCTGGCGGTATTTTTGCCTATGATACAAATTATCACAGGTTTAAGTGGAGGTGGAGCATAAAAGAAATGATAAATTGTCAAAATTTATAAGGGGAATAAAATGAGAGCGATTGCCAAATATTCCAATAAAAAAACGGGATTTACGATAGTGGAGCTACTTACCGTTATGAGCATCATCGTAATCCTCATCAGTTTGCTTGTGCCCTCCTTGAGTATGGTCAGGCAATATGCCAGAAGGGTAAGACAGGAAGCCCAGTTCCATAGTATTGAAACGTCACTGGAACTTTACCATTCCCAGTGGGAGAGCTACCCGCCATCTAATTATGAGACTACTCCAGACGGGTATTGTGGGGCAATGAAATTTGCAGAGGCAATGCTGGGACAGGATTTATTGGGGCTGCATCCAAGCTCACTCTATAGAAGTGATGGTATGAATTCTGCTCTTTCATCCCCACAGCTGTATCCGAGCAATCCACCCGAAGAAAATATAAAATCAAGGAAAGGCCCATATTTACAACTCGAAAATGCCAATGCCCATAGGTTACGAGATTTATTTCCTCCTGGTCCACTAACATGGCCTTTCGACCCGAATAGCCTTGTTTTATGCGATGTTTATACGCGGGTGAAGAATCTTGGCTCAACTGGTAAGTCGAAGATTGGTATGCCTATACTCTATTATAGTGCAGATACATCAAAGACCAAACATAACCTATCTAATCCTGACGACAAAGATAATATTTATAACTACAAAGATAACCACACGCTGCTTGAACTAGGTATGCCGTGGAATCCTCCACCTGCGCCGGATTCAATACACAAACTTTATGAAGACCTTGCAGCCGGCGAACCAGCAGGTTATAGATTTTATAAAAATACAAAGGATTACAAAATTACGACTGTAAGCAGACCACAGAGAGTAGATTCATATATACTGATGTCAGCGGGATTTGACGGAGAGTATGGCACGCCTGACGATATATACAATTTTGAATGGAGCTACAAAGAATAACAAGCGTGATGGTTTTACCAGTGGAAACATAAAAATTATATAGGAAGAGCGATCTTTCAAAGAAAGGAAAAGAGGGATGAGAAAGACGATGGTCATTATAGGCGTATGCGTTTTGCTGTTGTCGGCTAAATCGGCACAGGCGTGTGTTCCCGAGCTTGTGAACGGAAGTTTCGAAGAAGACGGGCTTATTAGCAATATCACGTTATTAGAACCAAATGGCTGGGATGTTAATATTCCGTCAGTCAAGTTTAGCGGATATGTAGATACAGAGTGGGTAACCGATGGAAGTTACAATTTAACTCTTTATACACAGCGGGGAGTTGACTTTGAAGTGAATGATATGGCAATACTCTCTCAAGAGATTTGCCTGAAAGGTTTACGTGATATCCGTTTCGACCTGAAGTTAGATCGGTACTACGTAGAACCTCCATGGGACCCGAATTGCACAGCAGTTTTGCTGATTGACGAAAATGTGGTTTGGGAATCAGATATTGCGACAACTGTTTACATAGATGAAAGTTATAATGTTAGTGATTATAAAGATGAAAACCTGCACAAATTATCATTAGGCATAAGAGTAAAGGCAGACGTTACATTGGGAAACTATTACAAAACACACTGGGATAACATAAGATTGATAGCTTTTCCCTGTGATGGTAATGATTATCCGGTTGGTGACTTCGATTACGATTGCTACGTCGATATTAACGATCTGCAGTTGTTTGCGGAAGCATGGCTGCTTAGTTTGGCGCCTGTGAATGACCCGAACACGAAATATAATCTGTTTTTGACTGAAGAAGAGCAACCTTATGGGACCATCAACTTCTTTGATTTTGCAATCTTTGCATCCGATTGGGATAGTAATATCCCCGATTTAGGTGAGCTTACGGATGTATGGCTTGAAGAGGTGGACCTAAATTATGAATATAACTTGTACAAGGACGATGACTTTGAGCCAAATGGAATAATCAACTTCTATGACTTTGCTGTATTCGGCGAGAACTGGATGAAGAGTAGTTTCGAGCAACAGCCGTAGAAGCTGATATTAAACAAATGTTTAATTACAAAAGGTGATGGCTGTGAAAAGTAAAAAGAACGGTTTTACGCTTATAGAGTTACTGTTGGTTCTGATGATAATTACGCTTTTGGTAGCGCTACTTATCCCGTCCTTAGCAATGATTCGCAGGTTGGCAAAGGAGACAAAGCAAAAGGCCCAGCTCAACAGCATCGATATGGCACTTTTAGCTTTCAAAAACGACCAAGGCTATTATCCCCCTTCAGGCCTCACGCCACCTGTATCTGACTACAGTGGAGCACAAATGCTTGCAGAAGCCCTTTTGGGATGGGATTTGTTAGGATTTCATCCAGACTCGACTTGGAGGGCAGACGGACTTGCATATGAACCTCCAGATCCAAGCACTTCGAATTTAGAAGAAAGAAGAGGTCCTTATCTGGAAGTTGGAACTGCAAATGCTTTCCGCTTGGGAAACAATCCAGTCGAGAATAAGCCTGGTCTATTTGATGATACAACTCCCCTTGCGCCAGATACTTTTGTTCTCTGTGATGTCTTTGGTAAAAAGCAAATTACCCTGCCAAGTGGTAAAATTGTCAAGGCAGGAACACCAATTCTTTATTACAGGGCAAATACTACAAGAAAGACGATAGATAGTGGATTCCCGGATAGTCGAATTTACAATGTTCTTGACAATGACGACCTTGTCGGATTAGTTGATGATTATGTTTCTCCTCGCTACTTAGCAGACCCTACCCCTGGTCTGGGTGGTATGTATCAGTACTTCTACGATTATATAACTGACCCGAAGATAACAGCAAGAAAATGGCCTTACAAGCCAGATTCATACATACTAATCACAGCGGGAGCGGATGGTTTATATGGTACGGCAGACGATATCTGTAACTTCGACAACTAAAATCTGCCCTTCGACGCCGTTAAGGAAAATCAATCTATGGATAGCAAACAGAAAAAAAACGGCTTTACTCTCATTGAGATGCTGATTGTTTTGGCTGTTATTGTACTGCTGGCATCGTTGGTAATCGGTCTGGCCAGCCGAATCGACAATCAGGGTAAAGAACGTCTTGCTAAAAGTACCATCGCCCTGCTTACATCAGCACTCGAGGAATTTCGCGACTTCGGATACACATATAAACATTTGGATTACACTGGTTTTGAATTTCCGCTGGACTGCAATGATTTTCCAAGCACTCGTGGTATTCTTGAGCCGACATTGGAAGATGCCCTGGGCTTGGAGCCTGACACAATCGCGATTGTGGCTGTTGATGTAAATAGTCCTGCTAATCACCAGCCGGAGTACTCAGGTTGTGAAGCTATGTATTTCTTTTTGAGCAAGGTTCCCGAATGTCGACAGACGCTCGACCAAATCAGCAGCAAACTAATAACCGACAAAGACGAAAACGGTAACCGAATGAAACTTCTTATTGCAGGCGAAAGTTATCCTCTGCTGCGAGTTATCGACCCGTGGGGCATAACACTGCGATATGATTACTATGATGAACTGCAAACAAGCCCGGATTTGAGAGAACAAAGCAAAAGGGCATTTCCTTTTATAAGCTCTGCCGGGCCGGACGGAGACTTCGATACGGATGATGATGTAACTAATATCCGCTGATATTAGAGATGAAGACGAAATGTAAACAATCCGGTATTTCGCTGACTGAGATGATAGTAGTGGTTGCGATTATTGCAATGCTTGCTGTTTTTGGATTACCTGCTATCGATACGCTTTTTGATTCGATGGGCTCAACGGGAAGCACAAAGGCAATGATAAGTGCGGCACTATCTACCGCTCGTGCGATAGCGGCTAAAGAACAACGATACGCAGGTATACGTTTCCAAGTATATACTCCCGACAACTCCTCAAATGTAGCCGGTAGCAGCCAATATATGATATTTATAATACAGGATGAAGAAGCTACAGGTCTTGCGTGGGGTTTTCGAGGTCTAAAACCAATGAAACTTCCCGGGACAACCGGTGTGATGGATTTAAGGATTCGGACAAATTTGGAGAAACCTTCAGATAAGCCAATAGAAGGATTGACAGCCGCAGAAAGTAATATCAACATTGATCAGCTATGGGAGTTGAGAGATACAACTACTTTTTCGATAATCTTCTCTCCTTCAGGCAAACTGGTTATTCACGATGTCCGTGTATGGAATAGAAACGGCAACTATGATGATGGTAGCAAAGATGATATTTTTAATACAAAGTCCAATGTTGAGGTTGGGAAAATTGCAATGTTTTATCAGGATAATTATGCGGATATGGGTTTAGGTCAGGAACCGAGTCGAAACAGCTTTGTAATATATGACAGGAATCAACTATTGCGGGTCTCCACAAATAGACGGTGGTCGGATTATTTAAGTAAATTGGACAAAATCTATATTAATCCGTATACAGGAACGATAATTTCCGGAGACTAAAAGAGTTATGATAATGCGGCGGCTCCATAGAGGTTTTTCGCTAACAGAGGTATTGCTGGCTGTGGGGACCCTTGCTATCGGGATGATATTCATAGCCGGCGTGTTTCCCGTCGGTATTCATTTTACAACCGTCGCAACGGAGCGAACAATCGCGGCGGTAGCAGCCGATGAGGCCTTTGCGAAGGTAAAAATATACGGTGACAGATACAGTACTATCTTGTTGTCGGCTTTATCAACAACTGCATGTGTCGATTTTAGCAGTATTCTTTCACTCGACCCGAATGAATTTGCATATCCCTCAACTAAATTACAACGTAAACAATATTTCTGGTCGGCTTTGTGCAGGCGCGTGGAATCAAATGATGTGCAGGTTACGGTGTTTGTTAGCAGAAGGGTTGGTGGGGGGAATAGGCCGATTCTGGTTAGAATTAACGTTGCTACACAACCCAATGCTGATGAACTTCGGATAATCGGCGAAAAAACCCAGATTAATGACGGCTATACAATAGTGGACGATGAAAACGGGCGGTTGTACCGCGTCCTGGAGCGCTATCCAGCTACACGTGACAATATTATCCTGCTTGACAGGCGCTGGGAGCCAGAAAAAGTTACTGATATGGTCTGGACGGTTCCACCTGCGGCCGGCGGCAGCAGGTATCCCTGCATAGCGGTGTATCAGAAAACAATCAGATTTTAGCCCATATAGTTTTTAGTTCGTTGTTCATTGTTCGTAGAAAGAAAATACGATGGGATTTAATTTTGAAGACCTTGATGTTTATAATAAAGCGATTGATGTAGTTAGTGACATCTATTTGTTAACAAAGACTTTCCCAAAAGAAGAAATGTTCGGATTAACGAGCCAGTTAAGAAGAGCTGCGGTTTCTATATCTTTGAATATTTCGGAAGGATCGGCTCGAAGCAAAAAGGATTTTAGTCGTTTTATAGATATGGCAAGAGGTTCGGTTTTTGAATGCGTTACAATACTACAGATATCATTCAAGCAGCGTTATATAAACAATAAAAATTTCAGTAATTTGAAAAAAACTAACAGATCTATCAAAAATGTTAAGTGGTTTGAAGAAATCTATAAATCGATGAACAATGAACTATAACCTACGAACCAATAAGGCATTTACCCCGTTAGAGAAAGCCCCGGACTTTAGTCCGGGATGTAAATGGGGACCCAAATCAGTAGCTGAAGATGGTGGTATAAAACCACCATTACATAGGGCACAGGCTTCATTCGTTAGGGAACTTCGTTCTCTAACGGGGTTTACTTTAGTCGAGCTTGTTGTGGCTATTGGGCTTTTGGCCATAGTCTTGTCCTTTGCGGGTGTGATTTTCAAGGTTGGCATAGAATCGTACAGAACAGCCGACGCAAACACAGAAATCATGCAGAAACTGCGTGCGATTACCGACCAGCTAAACGCCGACTTCAAGGGACTACAAAAAGACGCCCCGCTTTTAATATGGTTCGAACTCGAACTTGATGAAGATGGAAATCCTTATAGGAGACATGACCAGATTTTATTTTTTGCAAACGGCGATTTCCAGTCGACACAAGTTTACCAGGCAACGGGCGAACCGGTAATAGGAAACGTCGCCAGAATCTATTACGGCCAGGCAAATCCAACAGACCCTAATGTAACTTATTTATCCTTTAATACACTTGCCAAGCGCCAGCATATATTAACAGCTGACCCTGATCTTCCCGTTTTTCCAGACCCTGACACTCCCGAAAGCTTCGCAGCAACTTTCACTACATCCAATAACGACAATCTCGAATACGACAGCATTTCCTTGGCTGATTGGAAGCGGTTATCCAATAATCAAGATAATAATAACTGGATGGTTTTAATTTGTTTTGAAAATAATAACCGCCCGGGTATAGACCTTCGTAGTCCGAGCGGTCTGCACATGTTGATGTCGCAGGGCGTTGACAGTTTTTCAGTTCAATGGGGCTATTGGTACGGTGGTGAATATCAATGGTGGCCGAGTAACGAATCTGATTTTGATAACATGATGGTAGCCCACAACTTACCAGAACGCAGCTTCGGCGTTTACTTTAATATGCCTGATAGGGTAGATATTGCTCTACGATGGTTTGATCCTGAGGATGCTGAAAATGAAGACTATGGTAATTTTGATGGTTTCTATCCGACAGCATTGAAATTTACTTTCACACTTTATGATTCGAAGCAAGTTTTCAAGCAGGGACAGACGTTTACTCACATTGTTTATTTAGCCGATTAGTTTTTTCG
>CAZUTR010000038.1:0-12820 GCA_964623545.1 uncultured Pirellulales bacterium
CACAAAAAACGTTAAAAGAGAAACGGCTTGCGAAGAAAATGAAGAAAGCAGGCCTATCCGCATAAACAGCATGAGCGCTATAAACAATGATAAGTGATTAATTATAAATGATTATTTAGTGGACCGGCCCTTCGACAGGCTCAGGGCAGGCGATTGGATCCCCGCTTTCGCGGGGACGAGCTTTGGCGTTTTATACAGCCGGTATAAATATTGTTCGGCGGAAAAGGAGGCCTAATATGCTTTTAATGAGCACTATGGGTTGGATAGTTCTTGTTGTGGCTGTTGTGATTTTGGCTGTGTTTATTGGAGTGAAAATAAAAGATAAATATTTTTAGGAAGGAGGGGGGAGAATGATGGACGATGGATGACCCACGCACCAATTTTTAAAAACAAGGTTATTACTATTCCAAGATAAGAATTGGCTTAAAACAAGAACATGTGAATAAAAATTGAGATTCGAAATTGGCGCGGGGCAAGCTAAAAGCTATTAGCGTTTTCTCAAAACTACCGCTTGTCGTGAGAAAAGCCGAATGGCACAAAAGACAAGCAGTAAGAGCATAGCTATGCTTATTTCTTAAGTTCTTCGACAAAATCCCGGTAATGGGTGACCATCTGCAAAACCCGAATTATGGGATATTTTTCCGGTACTGCTTGCGACATGAATGACGTGTTTTTCAACTTGCGGAGAATCTCCAGAAGGTAGTCTTTGGCGGGAACGACTTGTCCTCCGCCAATAGTCCTATGATTTTTATTGCTGGCGTAGAGGATTGCCTTTTTCTCTATTTTGTCTGGAATAGCCAAACCCTCAAACAAGGATTTGATGTAATGGCCCCCTAACGCAAATTTCCTTTTGAAATTTTCCTCTCTGTTGTCCCAAGTAGCTGATCCTCCATCTGCTTCGACATGGGTTAGGTGATTTGTCACGGGATTAAAGGCCACAACATCCAGTTCTGCTTCATGACCACCTTTTGCACGTCGTCCGACTCGCTCGTTTCGTTTCACAATGTATCCGGTGTATTCGAGCCATTCAGCAACGAGTTCTTCTAAAAAGTTGTTCTGCATGATTCTTCTCCTTTCTGTCCTCTCAAAAATGTTTAATATCTTCTTTTTCTCACCATCACCGCACCGAGGCCAAATATAGGTATTCTTTATTTAGGTTTCTTTGATTCTGACTTTTTGCTGAAAAGTTTAGGAACAATATACATCCCAATCTCGGCGATGAGGCAAACAAGAAACAAAGAACCGAAAGAAATCAGTAATGCTTTAATCATTAGAGTTTCCCTTCGTCTTGGTGTCAATGGACTTTACTGGTGGCCAGTAGACCAAGAATACTGCTAATACAGGCATTGCAATGAAAATGATGGATAAGAATATACCCTCTGCTATTCCGTTTTCAAATAGTTTCATGTCCTGAAAGAATATCAAGAATAGAAGGAATGCAGGCCCAGCACCTAACCACTTAAGAGTGACTATTTTCTTTTTTTTCCAGTTTATTCTCACTGGTTGCTCCTTTCAATAACTGCGGCGCAATAAATAACCACTGCTACATCGTGCATCACCATAACAGTATGGTCTGCACAAGTACATATCAGGAAAATCGCATAGTATCCTCAACTTTTTTTGGTTACTTTGGCTCCCTCCAAAACCGATATGATTATACCTTTTTTACCGCAGCGAGTCAAGGATTATCGGGCAAATCCTTGCTTGTTTTTTGGGCTCTTCAAAACGAGATGGCGAAAACGGTGCTGGGGTACGGCCGCCATAGCGTTCTTAGCAGGGTTGTTGTCTTTACTATAAGGCCTGAGTGAATACTGTCTTGTTAGTTGTTTTATTTAGCAGTTATAGATTTTTTTTACCAGCTTATGGTTGAGCCGCCACCGCCGAAGCCGCCGCCCATACCCCCGCCAAATCCACCGAACCCGCCTCCGAAACTTCCTCCGCCGAACGAGCCGCTCCTGCCGTAACCACTACGATAGCCGCCGAATCCGCCCAGCATAAACGGTAAAAAGAACCACCCCATTCCCCTTCCCGCCCCGCCGAAGATTAAAAGGAAGAAAAACAAGAGCGGCAAGACACGGAAGCAGCCAATTCCTCTTCTTTGGTCAACCTGCACGGGAGAGAGCTTCGGCATACCCGTCAAAGCCACGCCGTAATGTTCCGCGATACTGCTGACAATTTGCAGATTAGTTTCATAAATTCCCCTGCTGGTATTGTCTTGTTTCAAATATGGTACGAGCACACTCCTGCCGACGCGGTTTGTATATTGGTCTGTAATAAAACCCTCTAAACCATAACCTACTTCAAAGCGAGCTTTTTTATCCTTTGCCGCAAAGACAAAGAGTACCCCGTTGTCTTTTCCTTTTTGGCCGAGCTTCCACTGCTCAGCCAGCTCGATTGAGTACTGCTCAATCGGTATCCCATCGGTTGTTTGTACCGTCAGAATAATATACTGCGCACCTGTTTTCTGCTCCAGCTCCTGCAATATGCCGTTTAACGAATGCTCGTCCGAGTCGTTGACAACATTGGCATAATCTGCAACGTAGTGGCTCGGCCTCGGCAGACTAACTTTTCCGTAACCGGTGGTTACAGCCGCCGCTATCATTAGTAGTGTTATTGTCTTCTTAAGTAAGCTGCACTGCATAATTAAACCTCGAGCTTATCAACGATAAGGGCAAGCTGTTCGATGGTGGTATAGATGGCCTCGAAGGCGTCCTGCATTTCGCTATTTGTTAGGCGAATTTTTTGATGTCTCCAGCCGAACACCTCGTGAAGAATGCCGGGGATTATTGAAAATTCATCCGCAGCTTTTTTGAAAATCTGCTTGGCCCTGTTGGACCGGCCAATATCTTTTAGCCACAGCATTGCCCTGAGCAGAGGGACGAGTGATATGGCCGTGGAAATCAGGATGTCACGCACCAATTTTTTGTTGGCCGCTGAGGCAATATAGCCCTGTCTTAATCTTATAAGCGTGGCCTTTAGCTCCCTTTCGCACTGAAGCCGAACATCGGATTTTGTAAAGCTCAGCGATGCAAAAGGGTCTTCGCCGAAAATCGTTTCGTGGGTCAATTGAAAATCCAGCAGCTCAATTCCGAAAACGTCCCGGCTGCGCTCGATATACTCGCTCGTCATAAGAAGCGGAGCCGAGATTCTCTTCTTTTTCATATCCCTGGCCATACCGGCTAATTTGTTGAGCGAGCTCAGGTCACGTTTGCCAAGAATCAGGACGGTATTAATATCGCTTTTTTGTGGATTGAAGTCTTCCGTCACACTGCTGCCGACGACTGTAATGCTTTGCAGATTATCACTTAGCTGTTCGGTGAGTTTGTCGGCAAATAGTTTCAGCGTTCGTCGAGCTTCGCTGCGAATGTTTTCTAATTTTAGGTTGTCTTTCTTCTCGGCCATAGCGTTTACCCCTTCGCGATAAATCAAAATTAAGTTGGGTTAGTTTACAAGATTCGCCCGGTCTGCACAACCGGCAGATAAGCTTAACAAGGACAACGTGAGCTTCGAATAGAATTGGACGATGGTACAGCGGAAGGTCAAAAGCTTATATTCGTACTGTTATTCGGGTTTGTTATCGGCTGGTCCCATAAAAAGATAAAGTTTTTTGTCTTTAAATGCCGAAATATTAATGGTCGTTTTCAGCACTGAAAAGGTATTTTAGGCAACAAAAATGGGGTTTTTCAAACTGATATTGTAGGCCGAAACCCATTTTGCGAGCAATTAGTTTTGAGGCTTGCTGCGAAATGCAGATTCGAGAGCTCGCAAATTTGGAACCGGCAAACGGAGAAAAACAATGAGAACTATAGCGATTGTGAATCAAAAGGGCGGCTGCGGAAAAACAACGGTATCCATAAACCTTGCGAACGCACTTGCCGAGATGGGCAAGAAGACACTGTTAGCTGATATGGACCCACAGTCACATTGCGCGGTCGGCCTTGCAGTGCCGGAAGAGCAGATTGAGCAGAGCATCTATGATGTCCTGATAAGCAGAAGCAGAAACGAACCGATAAAGCTGACCGAGGTACTCTGGGAGATTAGTGAGAAACTGGAGCTGGCGCCCGCCAGCATAGACTTGTCGGCATTCGAGCCGCAAATGGCCGGAGTGGTCGAGCGTGAGAGCTGTTTGAAGAATGTCCTGGATGAAGTGCAGGACAGCTATGACTATGCAGTAATAGATTGTCCACCTGCGGTAGGGCTGTTGACATTCAATGCGCTAAGGGCGGCGACCGACGTTGTTGTCCCTGTTGAAACCGGCTATTTTTCCCTGCATGGCTTAAGCAAACAGCTTGAAACACTATCAATGCTATGTAAACGCTACAGCCAACAGGTAAACGTCAAGGTCCTGGCCAGTATGTATGATATAAGAACCAAGATGGCACGCGAGATACTCGCTGAACTGCGTGAGCATTTCGCCGAGCAAATGTTCCACACCATCGTTAATTTCAATACAAAGCTCAAAGAAGCCGCCAGTTTCGGCCAGCCCGTCAGTGAATATGACCCCGCCAGCATGGGAAAAAGAGACTTTCATATGCTCGCTGAAGAAATTATCGAATCAGAAGCCAAGCTGCATCAACGCCATTTGGTGGACTCTTTAGCCGGTCAGCTTGAATCAATTAGTACCACGGCTGATGAACTGATGGCAAAAGCCAAGTTCCCAATACAGTCGGTTCAAACTCCACAAATCCAAAGGCAAAAATCATCCGAGATTGGTATCGACAGATTCGCCAAACAAAAGAGTACCGAAGCCAAGCTGTCCGATTATTACGGCGTCGCCCAGGACAACGATGCCGTTGTCTTTGTAACTTTGTACCCTCGTGCCAAGAGTGTGCAGATTGCCGGTGACTTTAATGGTTGGCAGCCGTCGAAGGCGGCGATGCAGAAAGTGGGCCAAAGTGGTATCTGGCAGATGAAACTCAAGTTGCCCTCCGGCAGGCATCGCTATCGCCTGGTTGTGGACGGCCAATGGCAGCAGGACCCTTATAACGAGATGACCGAACTAAATCCCTACGGTGAGTATAATTCGGTCGTAGAAGTAAAATAACAACTCTTTAACTCCGGCATCAGCCTGTTTTGCCGTGACATATGGGGACTTTTCGTGGTCTTTAAGCCCAAAAATGTCACCATTTTCTCGAAAAATCATATTTTTTTCTTGACAATTACATCTGTTAAGCTATAGTGTGACATCGTATAAAGGAAGCTTGCCGATAGTTAATGGAATTAGGCGGCCGGCTGGAATGGATGCTCGGAGGACGGACCTCGGAGGATGGAAACTCGAAAATTTATACAATGGATTGTTTTCATTGTCATTATCGCAGTGGCGACGCGTTGTAACACCGCTTTTGCCATTGATTCTGTTATCTACGGGGGAACCTTTAATCTTCCCGTTGCCGACTCAAATGGACAGGGTGGTGTGCTGACCCGAGTCGCCATAGATGTTCCCGACCATTTTGATATCATCGACCTCGACGTTCGAATCAACATTACACATACACATGTATTTGATTTACAGCTTATCTTGGAAAGTCCACAGGGGACGAGATTATGCTTGAATATGTACAACTTTGATGAATTTTTTTTTGGTGC
Organism: uncultured Pirellulales bacterium; assembly: GCA_964623545.1. GTDB lineage: Bacteria > Planctomycetota > Phycisphaerae > Sedimentisphaerales > Anaerobacaceae > CAZUTR01. Next base: position 5,587 of record CAZUTR010000038.1, read on the forward strand.
AAATTACACAAATACGGTTTTTGACGACGAGGCGACAATGTCAATTTCAGATGAGCAAGCCGAACCGCCTTTTACAGACAGTTTCAGACCGCGCGGGCCGGGAGATTTGCATACTTTTGACGGCCAAAACGCCTTTGGCACCTGGTTTTTGGATATTTACGATATGTGGACTGTCAATAAGGGCACGTTGGATTCCTGCGAGCTTATCTTCGAAATTCCTGAGCCTTCGACAACGATTCTTTTCATTCTCGGCGCGAGCCTTATGCACTTGCGCAAAAAACTCTGAACCCAAATCAATACTTGCCCCCCACAATAAATATCACCACTCTACTTATGGTCTTTATGCAAACCATCCAGAGCGCTATAAAGCACCATTGGTGGTTAATTCACCGAACAGCGTAAACGGACTTGTCTTTGTAATCTTCACCTTTACAAACCGCCCTGCCAAAGATTCGGGGCCGTTAAACACAACTATCCAGTCATCCGCGGTTCGACCAGTTAACTGTGGTGCATTGGTGTTTTGTCCCGAGCCTTCATTCGGCTTTTTACTCAGTCCTTCAACTAATATCTTAACCTCTCTGCCGAGCAAATCCCCGCTCAACTCACCACTTATCTTTTCCTGTACACTAAGCAGCTGGTAATTACGCTCTTTTTTTATATTAAGCGGCACTGTATCTGCTAATCTTTTGTCCGCAATGGTACCTGGACGAGGTGAATACTTGAAAATGAAACAGTTTTTATACTTCGCTCTTTTGACGAGTTCAAGCGTCGCCTGAAAATCATCTTCAGTTTCATTTGGAAAACCAACTATAAAGTCACCTGAAAGTGCTATCCCCGGCACAATCTCTTTGGCCTTTTCAAGCAGCTCGAGATATTCAGCGCACGTGTAGTGCCGATTCATTTTCTTTAAGATTTTGTCTGAGCCGCTTTGAGCAGGCATATGCAGATAGCTGCACACCATCGGCAACCCGGCCATCGCCTTTAATATCTCATCGTAGAATTTTTGCGATGGGTAACTGGTAACAAATCGTATCCACTCTATCCCATCAACATCGCTTGCAAGATAGAGCAAATCCGCCAAGCAATAAGTTTTGTCACCGGCTTTGTATTCGTATGCATTTACCCTTTGGCCGAGAAATGTCACCTGCTTAACACCTTCGCCAGCCAATTTTTTTATCTGTTCGGTTATTGCCCCAGGTGGGCGTGAAACCTCCGGCCCGCGCACGAAAGGAACAACGCAATACGTACAGAAATTATCACAGCCTCGCATAACACGAACATAGGCCTGGCCGGGCAGTTGTCTTTTGTCACTGTCATAATCACACTCGAAATCATCAAGCGCACGGCTTTGTGCATCTTTTTTCTTTTCACGGATTTTTTCAGTTACCGAAATCACTTTTTGCTTGTTAGTAAGTGTTTTTTCTACAAGCCCGACAATCAGTGGTATCTGCGCCGGTCCACAGACAATATCCACTACTTCGTGCTCGAACAATTCCGCGCCCAACCGCTGAGCCATGCAGCCGATGACGCCGACTACCAATTCGGTTCGCGTTTGTTTGATATGTTTTAGATGTCCAAGATGTGAAAGAACTCGCTGTTCCGCATGCTCACGAACTGAACATGTGTTGAGCAAAACTACATCCGCCTGCTTTACACTGTCAGTCAGACCGAAGCCCGCTTGCTGCAGCGCTGCTGTTATAAGCGCGGAATCCAGCTTATTCATCTGACACCCGTAGGTTTGGATGAATACATTCATAGTATTCCTCCAAACCTAAACACGGGTGCCCCCACGTCTTGTTTTGCCCCAGTTCCTGTCTTGCGACAGGAAGACGCAGGGGCAAAACAGTGGGGGCATCCGAAACTCTTTAATTATCTTTATTATTCCGTTCATAAACCTTTATAAGTCTTTCCTTTTGCTCTCGTGTCAATTTTTTAACCCGCCTCTCGGCACTTAACGCATTTTTGTAGTAATGATATTCTTTTGCATAAACTAATTTTACAGGCAGCTTCCCTTTTAGGTATTTTGCCCCAATGCCACTATTGTGCAGGGCTATACGGTCTTTCAAATCCTTGGTATATCCTGTATAGTATGTCCCATCTCTGCATTGGACTATATAAACGAAAAATCTTCCTTCTCGCTTGATTGCCTTTCGAAGACTTTTTTCTCTACCTTTCATAACACACGGTTCAAAACAATGCGCATGTTCATAGGTTCCCTATCTCGTTCAGGTTGAATGTATAGGTTTCCGACATTTCAACTTGATACAATCTTATATGTTGCAATTCTGGTTGACTTATTAATTTTTTTACATCCAATTTTAATTTTTCATACGTATGCAATCCAAAAACAACTTCCTTGACCGATGACGAACTAAGTCGTAAAAACCACGTTTGCTTGCCCCTGAAATCTTTAAAACATGCCAACCCATGCCTTTGTAATTTCTCCAAACTATCAACAAGGAATATCGTACGAAATTCTTCTTCATACTTCCAAGAGTCTGATTTAGTGATTAATGTTTTTAAAACCGCCTCACGCGAACCTTCTCCTTCGGGTTCCCCCAAAATATTCACTTTATGGCGATATTTCGAGTACACAACAGGATCCATTTTTATCTTTTCACTGAGAAAATTATCAAAGTCAATACCGATTACAGCTCCTTTATGTTTATCAGAATAATGAGCCCACATTACAGGTTCTTTTGCAGTTTTTGAAACAGATAACAAACAACCTTTTCGCTGGTTCCATTCTTCTTGGAATTTCTCTTGACTTTCAACAAGATATTTTTGAATCTCCCCTTTTTCAAACTGTTCATTTAGTTTTTGTTTGTAATCTGATGATGGAGGTATGTTCCTACGTTTACAAACAGATAGATATCTTGCTTCAATTGAAGCTTTATCATTTGGACAGTAAAAAATTGGTAAGCATTCGAATGGGTCGTTAACTTCCGAAATAAAGGGCAATTTTAGTTCTAATGACTCTAGTATTTTTACAATACCTAATTGGTCACAATATTTGTATAAAATATTCATTATCAGATTCCGAAGCTTGTGCCAACCGACTTGGCTGCGATTATCAAAGGATGATTTCGAGGAACTGTCCTTGGGCCTCCTGCGACTTTTTTCAAGGGTACGCTGACGAGGCTGCTGCCCTTAACGCCGACCATACAGCTGAACTCTTTGTCTGCTATCATTTGGGCAGCCCTCGTGCCTAAAGATGTCGCAAGAACCCTGTCGAAGGCCGTGGGCGAGCCGCCTCGCTGTAAGTGTCCCATCACAACCGCCCGTGTTTCAACTCCAGCTGTCTTTCTTATCTGCTCGGCGAGGACGAAGCCGACGCCGCCGAGCCGAATCGGGTCAGCGCTTTCCTTAACGATTCTTTTAATTACGACATCACCGCCTATTGGTTTTGCACCTTCGGCAATGACGACGATACTGAATCTTTTACCTTTTCTGTTTCGTTCTTTTACTCTCTGTGCTATACAATTTATATCATACGGAATTTCCGGAATGAGGATAATGTCACCACCACCGGCGATGCCCGAATGCAGTGCTATCCAGCCGGCCTTGTGTCCCATTACTTCTATAATCATAACCCGATGATGCGACTGGGCTGTGGTGTGAAGCCGGTCAATGCCTTCTGTTGCAATCGATACCGCGGTGTCGAAGCCGAAAGTGACATCTGTCCCGCGAATATCGTTGTCTATCGTTTTGGGAACACAAACAACAGGCAGCCCGTCTCTGCACAAATCATTCGCTATACCTAACGTTCCGTCGCCGCCGATAACTACAAGGCACTCGACGCCGAGCTTCTTAAGATTTGCGATTGCCTGTTTCGAAAGGTCTTTAAATTCAAGCTTTTTGCCTTTCTTTATGGCGTAACGATAAGGATTGGCTATTTTGGATGTCCCCAGTATTGTTCCGCCGAGCGTCAATATCCCTGAAACATCATTGTATGCAAGTTTTTTGTGTTTGTTGTTAACAAGACCGTGATAGCCGTCGAGTATGCCGATGATTTCCATTTCCAAATCGAGGATGGCTTTTTTGGCAACCGCACGTATCACTGCATTTATCCCGGGACAGTCCCCGCCGCCTGTCAGAATAGCTATCGATTTTTTCTTCTTCATAGTAAAATTCCTTAACTACTTTTTCTCAGCGCAAAATCAGTATACACTCTTGTCGGGAAAAAACAACGCCGCTCACAAGGGCAAAGACTACAGTAAAGAATCAAAAAGCTCAATTACTTCAAGGAATATTTCCGTTAAGCTTTCTTTGGAGCTCTTTGAGACGATTTGTTTCGTCGAAGCCCATCATAATAATCGGAAAGACAGTTTTATTGTGGAACAAAGGCTCGGACATATCCACCCACTTACTGCACAAATCGCCGTCAGGCGTACCCGGTATCGGCGAAAAATCAGCCAGCATTCCGCGAATACCGAGAGAGTTTACAAAATACATCGACTCTTCGAGCTGCTGAGAGTCAGCGTGTGGATGGCCGAGTATTTGATAAGCGGTTATATTCTCCGGCTTAGCTCCCGCCTGCTTAAGCAGCTCTGTCGCCTTTTCAAGTTCATCAGAAAAAACCTTCGAACCGGTCTGCTTTTGCCATTGCGGCGAAGAACTCTCAAAGCCGAGATAGAAGGTCTTAAAGCCCGCGCGGACCATAAGCTCAGCCAGCCGGCTCGTTACAAAACGAGCATTAAGGGCATTCGGGCTGTGAAAATTTACTTTTATATTCCTTTTCAGAACTTCATCCAGAAATGGCATTAGAACATCTTCGGCGTGAAATAATAACGCATCATCATAAAAGGCAATATTCGTAACGCCACATTTTATTAAAAGCTCAAGCTCATCTAACGAACGTTCCATCGACCTGGGCTTGAATTTACCATAGACCCTGGGCACCGAACAATACGTACAACTAAAGGGGCATCCATCGCTGAGTTTCAAAACACCGGTATTCAACTTTTCGTAAAGTTCCCACATCGCCGGCTGTTTCAAATCCGGTTTTATATCCAGATAGGACCAGAGCGGCCCAAGGTCACCGCTCTCAACCAGGAAATCCGCATCTAAAGCTTTTGCATGTTCGCGGCAAACAGTTACATAGTTGCCGCCCAATATTATTTTTGCACTCGGCCAGTACCGACGAATGTTCTCGATAACCTCTTTAATGCCCGGGTACCAGTAGGTCATCACCGTTTGAATCAGAGCATAGTCGCATGCCTGCTGCTCTTTTAGAAAAGCCGTGAATATTTTTCGCGGCAGACCGAACCGTCGAAAGTATCTTGGAATTGATTCAAGGCAGGTGGGCGCCGGCACTTTCTCAAAATAAAATCTTCCTCGACCCCAGCGGTCGGATTTGAACTCTGTTTTCTCAGCCATAAAGGGGTGCATTCGGTCGAGATAATCAAAGAGCTTAAAGTCGGCCTTGCCCCGCAGATACCCTGCCACACTCAGCAGACCGTAGGGCTTAAGCCAGAAATCGTACGCAGCGAAGTCATAGATTGGCGGATTTACAAGAAGAATTTTCATAGCGGTTTGAATTTATAAATACGCTACGTCAAGGTCCTTCGCTGCAGCGGTCTCATCAGGCCGACAGACAGGTGTGCTTACAGGTGCAGACTTCGATTCCTCCGGTGAGGTCTTGGCAGCCTCGGCAATTTCAATCATCGCGTCAATAAAAGCATCGAGCGTCTCTTTGCTTTCGGTCTCAGTCGGCTCAATCATCATCGCTTCTTTGACGATTGTCGGGAAGTAAACGGTTGGAGGATGAAAGCCCTTGTCTATAAGGGCCTTTGCGATATCTAAAGCGTGTACGCCGTTGGCTAACATGTCATTCGAAGGACTTAGAACGCATTCGTGCTTACATATGCCGTCGAACGCAACTTCATAATGGTCCTTTAGCTTGGCCCTGATGTAATTCGCATTAAGCACAGCATTTTCAGCCACTTTCTTCAAACCCTCTTCGCCAAGCATAAGAATATACACATAAGCCTTTATTATAACGCCGAAGTTGCCGTAAAATGGAGCAACGTATCCAATGGATTTGGGTCTGTCATATTCAAGGGCATAAGTGCCATCATCTCTTTTGACAATAACAGAGACCGGCAGATAACAAGTCAGTTTTTCGGTTACTCCTACAGGCCCCGCACCGGGTCCACCACCTCCGTGCGGCGTGCCGAAAGTCTTGTGCAGATTCAAATGCACAATATCAAAACCGAAATCACCCGGCCGGGCCTTGCCGACTATCGCGTTCAAGTTAGCTCCATCATAATAAGCCAGCCCATCAACACTATGAATCAAATCGCAAATTTCTCTTATCTTAGGATTAAAAAAACCAAGCGTATTCGGACAGGTCAGCATCAGCCCCGCAACCTCGTCGTTGAGAAGTTGCTTGAGAGCCGCAACATCCATAACGCCTTTTTCATTACTGGGTACCGAAACCACTTTGTAACCCGCTATTGTTGCACTTGCTGGATTGGTCCCGTGAGCGCTGTCGGGGATAAGGACGGTGGTCTTTTTATTACCTTTGTCTGCGTGGTATGCCGCCATAATCATTATGCCGGTCAGCTCCCCATGTGCCCCGGCCATCGGCTGCATCGTGAATTCAGCCATCCCTGTTATTTTGCGCAGGAGGATATCGGTTTCATAAAGAACCTGCAAAGCCCCCTGCGTAAGCATTTCACCCATTCGCAACTGCGGCAGCAGAGGATTCAAATGCGCAAAGCCGGGATAAGACGCAATCCGCTCAGCAACCTTAGGATTGTATTTCATCGTGCACGAGCCGAGCGGATAGAAGTTGGTATCAACGCCGAAGTTCCTTTGACTAAGCTGCGTAAAATGTCTTACAACATCAAGCTCGCTCAGCTCGGCCAACTCCGCAGGTTTTTGTCGAAGAAAGCCTTTCTTTATATTAATTGTTGTTGCAACATCGCTTCGACCTGCTCTAACAGCTCTTCGACCGGCAACGGACTTTTCAAAAACCAGTTTCATAAAACACTCTCCAGCGCCTCGGCCAGCATGCCAATCTGCTGCTTTGTTCTTTTCTCGGTAACGCAAATCAGTATCGATTTTTCCATACCGTCGTAATACCTGCTTAACGGAAAACCTGCGGCAAAACCCTTCTCGATAAGTTTGGCAATAACATCAGCCGCTTCGCGGGGCAAATCCAGTACAAATTCGTTGAAGAACCATTTTGCCTTGAAGTGCGGCTCGACCCCCGGTATCGCCGTCAGCC
>CAZUTR010000039.1:0-12687 GCA_964623545.1 uncultured Pirellulales bacterium
GTGTTTTTATCTGCCGGTCGGCTACGGCAGATTCGAAAATGCGATTACAGAATCGCTTCAATTAGTCAAATCTTACGCGAGAGAGCACGTATTGCTCTGTTTGGTTCCCGCGTTTTTTATAGCCGGCGGCATATCGGCATTTGTCAGCCAGGGTTCTGTGATGAAATATTTGGGGGCGGGGGCCAATAAGGTATTGGCTTACGGCGTCGCCAGCGTGTCGGGGACTATTCTCGCCGTGTGCTCGTGTACGGTTCTGCCGCTGTTCGCGGGGATTTACAAGATGGGTGCGGGGCTTGGGCCTGCAACTGCTTTTTTATATTCCGGCCCGGCTATAAACGTTCTGGCAATAATACTTACAGCGAGGGTGTTAGGTCTGGAGCTTGGTATCGCCCGCGCGGTCGGCGCTATAGTTTTCAGTGTTGTAATAGGTTTGGCGATGCACTTTATATACCGCGCAGAGCAGTTACAAAAGGCAGAGGCGCAAATGCCGATTGACGAAACGAAGATTCCGCGGCCGCTGTGGAAAAATGCGATTTATTTTGCTGCGATGGTTGGCATTCTGGTCTTTGCCAACTGGGCCAGGCCGGAGCAAGACAGTGGGATATGGTATTCGATTTATTCGGCCAAGTGGATTATCGCAGGATTGTGCGCTGCAGTATTGGTAGCTGCACTGATACTCTGGTTCAGGCACTCGGAGCTTGTCGGCTGGGTCGAGCTGACATGGGGTTTTGCGAAACAGATTTTACCTCTGCTGCTTTTGGGAGTCTTAATTGCAGGTCTTTTATTAGGTCGGCCGGAACACGAGGGTTTGATTCCTTCCGGCTGGGTCGAAAGGGCGGTAGGGGGAAATTCCGTATGGGCGAACCTGTTTGCCTCTGTGGCCGGCGCTTTTATGTACTTTGCGACCTTGACGGAAGTGCCCATCCTGCAGGGCCTGCTCGGAAGCGGAATGGGTAAAGGCCCTGCGCTTGCATTACTTTTGGCTGGGCCGGCACTGTCGCTGCCGAATATGCTGGTGATTCGCAGCGTGCTCGGAACCGGTAAAACAATAGTGTACATTTCATTAGTAATCATAATGGCGACGATATCAGGAATAATTTTCGGGACATTTTTCTAAGGGGATAATTATGGAAGTCAAGCCGATTGGAATTGTTCATACCGACTTTAAGGATTCGAGTGGGGTGCCGATTCAGCCGGCGTTTGCCAAGGGGTCAAAAGGAACGGTTGAGATTTTCGAGCAATACTCAGCCGGCCTGAAAGACCTTGACGGTTTCGAAAGAATCTGGCTGTTGTGCTGGTTCGACCGGGCCTCGGAATTCAAACTGGAGGTCAAGCCCTACATGGATGACAAACTGCACGGCTTGTTTACGACGCGGGCCCCTTCAAGGCCGAATCCAATAGGTCTGTCTTGTGTGAGACTCCTGTCCGTCGAAGGTCGCATTCTTCATGTCGCGGATGTGGACATTTTGGACGGAACGCCGTTACTTGATATAAAACCTTATACGAGCAGGTTTGATTGTTTCGAAACAAAACGAAATGGCTGGCTGGATACTATACAAGACAGCAATAAGAAATCCGACAACAGGTTTTACATGAACAAGAAAGAATCTGGTGGCGTAAAATGAAAAAGATACAAATCCTCGGAACCGGATGTCCCAAATGTAAAAAACTCGCCGAGAACGCCGAAGCCGCAGCGAGAGAGCTTGGAATCGAATACGAAATCGAGAAGGTGACAGATATAAACCAGATAATGAAATTCGGTATTATGATGACACCGGCAATGGCTGTGGACGGCAAGGTTAAGGTTACAGGCAAGGTGCCGTCGGCAGATGAAATTAAAACGATGCTTCAATAAAATTAACTTTTAATTGCGAGGAATTATAAACTATGAGTAAAGGTTGGAAGATTTTTTTTATTTTGGCTTTCACTGCGTACGTAGGTGCCGTAATTACTCTAAAGCAAAACAGCACCTTCTGTCCATTCAGCTTTAAAAAAGCATATACAGACGCAAACTCCGTGCAGGACAAAGATGCCAATGCACCGTTGTTGACCGCGGAACAATCCAAGCCTTTGCCGCATCTGGTTGACTTGGGGGCTGATAAATGCATCCCGTGTAAATTGATGGCTCCGATTCTTGAAGAATTAAAAAAAGAATACGCGGGCCGTATGCGGGTGGACTTTTTCGATGTTTGGAAAAAACCAAGCATCGGGAACGAGTATGGAATACGAGTTATCCCCACGCAGATATTCTATGATGCATCGGGTAGAGAGCTTTTTCGCCATGAGGGATTCTTTTCGAAAGAAGATATATTGGCAAAATGGAGAGAGTTCGGAATAGATATCGAGAAAAAACAGGAATAATTGAAAAGTTATGGAGCGACTTTTCACAACTTTAACACATGCGGTTGAAGGCACGCCATTGGTTGCTGTTGGCGCCTCCTTTGTCTGGGGTATACTTAGCATACTGCTCAGCCCATGTCACCTCGCAAGCATACCACTTATTGTCGGGTTCATCGATGAGCAGGGGCAAATATCTAAGAAAAGAGCATTTATTATTTCGACACTTTTTGCGGTGGGAATTCTAATTACTATTGGGGCTATCGGAGCCATTACTGCCGCTGCCGGGCGAATGATGGGTGACGTTGGAAAATACGGTAATTATTTTGTGGCGTTGATTTTCTTCTTGGTCGGACTTCATTTGCTTGGTGTGATACCAGCTCCGTGGGGCGGGCCGGGACAGGTTGGAATGAAAAGAAAAGGGATGTTGGCGGCTTTCGTACTCGGTCTTGTTTTTGGAATAGCTCTCGGGCCTTGCACTTTCGCATATATGGCCCCCATGCTCGGTGTAACGTTCAAATTAGCCAATACAAACCTGGCATACGGTGTGCTGCTGCTTATAGTTTACGGCATGGGGCATTGCTCGGTGATTGTGCTGGCCGGAACCTGTACAGAAGTGGTTCAACAATATATGGACTGGAACGAGAAATCGAAAGCAACTATAATAATCAAAAGAATCTGCGGTATAGCGGTCATTCTCGGCGGGATTTACCTGATAAGCATCGCCCGGTGATACTACGCAGGCGGGATATATAAAATGGATTCGGAACAGTTGGAAAAATATAGTTCGGCGATAACGCTTTCGGATATGGAGGTGTTCGTGTTTCCCGAGCTGATGTACTCGCTCGTGCTGGCCAACATTATGAGCCCGATTATCTGGCGCTGGAGGGAGGAAGACTGTTTCAAGAAGCTCGAAGGCAAGAGCAGCTACAGGAAACTGATGCGGCTGCGACAATTTGTAATGGACGAGTACGAATTTAACCTCGACCTTGAGACGTGGGGACTCAGCAGCAAGCAAAAAGAGATTAAGCGGTTCGAGAAATTTCTCTCACCCGAAGATATCACTAAAAGTAACGCACTGTTCGGCTATCATGGTGACAAATATTATTTCGACGTTGATATCCGCAAGCACTTCGGTCTGGATAAATATGACAGTGATATTATACCTTACTGGAAAACAGAAACGGTCGAGGCTATGGATGCCTTTCGATATAAGCCGGGTTACACAAAAAAGGCCGGTGAATGTGTTTCATTGTCGGCTTTGTATGCCGCTGCCGCCTTTATCGTCTGCGGAATACCCCTTGAAGATATTTATATGCTTTTAACGCCGCTGCATTCGCAGAATTATATCGATATTCAGGACGGCATTCTGACAAACAACAGAAGACTGGTAACAAAGGCGATGTGGTTCAATGGTACGGAAATTTCCAACAAGGCGCAGCGGGCGCTGCGCAATGAGAATATTACTATCGTCGCACACTCGTCGGGATATGTGCACTGCTTATACGACGATGCGACAATAGATAAAAACGCTTACGATTATCTGATAAAAAAGCTCAGCTCATATCTGTCGGAGGTATTCACTTTGCCATTTTTCGTGAATTTCCTTCGGGCTAAACGGAATTATCAACAATACTTTCAGCTCTGTCGTGACTGTCACGGCCAGTCGCACTTTTTGAAAGCAGAAATCCTGTTTTCCTATGAGCACAGCAGTAACTTCAGAATCGCGGATAAAACCCACGAGAAACTGCTTGCCGAGGTTTCAGACGAAGACTTCGTACCTTACGAATTACCGGGCAGAATCCGCTGTGATGAGTATGAAAAGTTTATCGAATATGAAAAGCCGAACCTCAGAGGACCTAAAGGAAGGGAAATTTTGAAAGACTATCTTTCGCCTGTTGTTCCTGATGCCTCCCAGCTTGTCGATGAACTGGCGGATTTTCTGTACATAGAGCCGAAGCTGCCCGCGCTACAGAAAAAATACAAACCGAGCGTTCCAATCAAAATCTCCACGGAACAAAGCAGAGAACAGATAATCGATGAGTTGCAGAATTTGCGCAAGAGCAACGTGGTAGCCGACCTCGCCTTCTATGCCTATCGGGACATGGCAAGCTGTGATTGGCTGCCGTTTATAAAAGCAGCGGTCGAGCGTAATCCGGTTTCAATAAAAATGGTTGATTCGAAATCTGTTGGCGAAGTTTATAAATGGCTCGAAGAGATGGAAAATGAGTCGATTTATGACGGTAAACGCCTTGCCCAGCCCGATGAGGTGGCAAACTACAAAAGGGGCGATGGTCTGGAAAAGTCATTTTTGCTGGCCAACGTTATCCGGCAAAGAGACCCTGAACAAGATATCAGCATAACAGTAGAAGATAGTAGTGTAATTCTAAAAGAAAAAAGCGAGTTCAGGTTCAAAAGCAACAAAGGATTAAAACAGCTTGTTAAAATACCAGCCGATTGAAAAAGGTACAAAAATGTATGAGCTGATTAAATCCTTCGCGAACGATTTCTGGCAGACCGCCGCCGAGATGTCGCCGTATTTGCTGTTTGGATTCTTGGTAGCGGGAATTCTTTCGGTGCTTGTTTCACAGAGATTGGTTGAAAAGCACCTGGGAGGCAGAGGGTTCTGGCCGTTGGTAAAGGCATCTGCTTTTGGTGTGCCGCTGCCCTTGTGTTCCTGCGGTGTTATTCCGGTATCGATGTCGCTGCGCAAACACGGAGCGAGCAAGGGAGCCACCATTTCGTTTTTATTATCTACGCCTCAGACCGGTGCCGATAGTATTTTTGTAACCTTAAGTCTGTTAGGCCCTGTCTTCGCAATTTTCAGACCTTTAGCGGCACTTGTAACAGGTATCTTTGGCGGCTTGTTGGTTAACACGTTTGACCGGAGCTCAAAACAAGCCGAGGCAGCGCCGCCTCAATGTACCGACGAGTGCTGCACAGATATTAAAACAAACAAGCTCATCAAGGGCTTAAAATACGGTTTTGTTACCCTGCCGAGGGACATCGGTAGGCCGATGTTAGTGGGCCTGATTATAGCGGCGGCAATCTCGGCAATAGTGCCGGATAACTTTTTTGTTGAAAAGTTGGGTACGGGCATATTCGCTATGGTCGTAATGATGTTTCTTGGCATACCCGTTTATGTATGTGCGACGGCCTCGGTACCTATAGCGGCGGCGCTGATATTGAAAGGACTTACACCCGGGGCTGCTATAGTCTTTCTTATGACAGGCCCGGCTACCAACGCTGCATCGTTAGTTACGATATGGAAGACCCTTGGCAAAACAACAGCTCTCATATATCTAATAACCGTCGCCGGCTGCGCAATGCTAAGCGGCATTGTACTCGACTATATCGCGGCCGGTACTGATATTGAAATAGCTGCCCGCCCCGGTTGGATGCTTCCTCCAGTTATCAGATATATATCGGCTGTAGTTCTTCTGGCGGTTCTTGCCTTCGCAATATTGCGACCAGGAAAAACATCTAATAAGACACGTTAGGTCCTGCCGAGGGACCTCAAATATCTTTTAGACTTACGAAGCCCCATTCTGGAAGCTTTTTTCTTTACCGCATCGGTTTTGCGTCCCAGCTTCGAAGCAATTTTTGATGTCGCGTTGTTGGGGAAGAGCTTTTTTAGCAGGTTGATATCGCGCGTCGTCCACACTGTCCTTTTGGCTTTTCTCCTCTTCGTAACTTTCTTTCTCTTTGCCATTTAAAATCTCCCTTTCATTAAAAGCAGTTCTTAAAACTGTTACTCCACTTCAGTCAGACCAACTATTATAATCTACGACTGATAATTTACGGTGTCAAGATTTTTTAGCAATTTTCAGAGCCTTAAATACCCCCAATCCAGCCACTATATAAGTGGATTTTGCCGTGGCTCTTCGATACGGCTCTGCTTTACAGCCGGTGGGCTCAGGGTATAATGGCTTTGGTGTCCAAATTCTTCCTTTAAAGGCAAGATTTGTAAAAATATAAGCTGGATTAAGATGGCGGAATTGACAGATAATTCGGTCGGTATTGTTCAAACAGAGACGATTCGGGTGGTCGAGGGGGATAATCCCTTGGTTTTGGAATGTGGCAAGAAGCTGGGACCTGTTGATGTAGCTTACGAAACCTATGGCCGGATTAACGAAACCGGGGATAATGTCGTTTTAATCTGCCATGCCCTTAGCGGCAATGCTCACGTTGCCGGTTACAATAGTCCCGATGATAAAAAGCCCGGCTGGTGGGACAATATGGTCGGCCCGGGCAAGGCAATCGATACGAACAGGTATTTCGTTATCTGCTCAAACTTTCTCGGCGGCTGCGCCGGCTCAACCGGGCCTTCTTCAATCAATCCACAGACAAACAAACCGTATGGACTTGATTTTCCGATTATCACGATTGCCGATATGGTCAGGGTGCAGAAACTGCTGCTTGACAAGCTCGGCATAAAAAAACTTTTAGCGGTGATTGGAGGCTCAATTGGCGGCATGCAGGTACTTCAGTGGGCGATTGAATATCCTGACTTCGTTGTATCTGCAATACCTATCGCCACAAGCTCGCACCTCGGCGCCCAGTCGATAGCATTCGATGCGGTCGGTCGAAATGCCATATTAGCTGATGCTGATTTTGCCGAAGGTCAATACAAAGATAAAGAAGGCCCGGACAGAGGCCTGGCCATAGCGAGGATGATTGGGCACATAACATACCTGTCGGAAGAAGGCATGCGTGAAAAGTTCGGCAGGCAGCTGCGAAAGGCCGATGACTATAGCTATGATTTCAATTCCGAGTTTGCCGTCGAGACATACCTGGACTATCAGGGACAAACTTTCGTTGAGAGGTTCGATGCAAACAGCTATCTGTATATAACCAAAGCGGCGGACTATTTCGACCTGCAAAAAGATTACGGCTCTTTAGTCAAGGCCTTTGAGAATACGAAGAGCAGGTTTCTTATAATCAGTTTCACAAGCGATTGGCTTTTTACACCTGCACAATCCAAGGCGATGGTTGATGCGCTTGCCGCAGCGAACAAGGATGTAAGCTATTGTGATATTACCTCACCGTACGGCCATGACGCCTTTTTGTTGGAGCCGGAAATTTTGGGCAGGTTCATCTGCTGCTTTCTGCAGGCGACTTACAAGCCGAAGGAAATGCAGCAGCCGTGTTCGTGTTACGCACGGAGTATGCGAAAGCTCAATGAGTTTAAGCAGGCGCACAGAGCGCGAGTGGATTACGAATTGATAGAATCTTTGATAAAGCAGAACAGTACGGTGCTTGATGTTGGCTGCAGTGATGGGCAGCTTCTGGTAAATCTTGTGCGCGATAAGAACGTAAAGGGCGAGGGCATTGAACTCGACCAGGAGCTTGTGCTGGATTGCATCTGCCGTGCTCTGCCGATTATCCAGCAGGATATCGAAGATGGGCTTGGGTATTACGGCGACAAGAGTTTCGATTATGTAATTCTGTCACAAACGATGCAGACAATAGAAGACCCTCAGAAGGTATTAAACGAGTTACTTCGAGTGGGTAAAGAAGTAATTGTGAGTTTTCCTAACTTTGCTCATTGGCGGTGCAGAACGCAATTGCTTTTATCCGGCAAAGTGCCCGTAACCAAAAAGCTGCCTTTTGAGTGGTATAATTCACCTAATATTCATTTTCTGTCACTGAAAGATTTCGACCGATTTTGCAAAAAACTGGGCGCCAAAGTGGAAAAGACAATTCCACTGATTAAGACTCGCATCAGTCCGGTTCGGTTCGCACCAAATTTATTTGCTGAGCAGGCAATCTATGTAATAAGAAAGGAGTAAATTCGTCATTATGAGCAATACAAGAATAACATCGGTTGAGCGTATAGGCGTGTCGCTGGACAAGAAACTGCTATCGATGTTTGATAAGCTCATCTCCAGGCAGGGTTATCAGAGCCGTTCCGAGGCGATACGAGATTTAGTACGCCAGAGGTTGAGCAGTCAGCGATTGAGCAACCCGAAAGCCAAAGCGGTCGCAGCGGTACTTCTGGTTTATGACCATCACTCTACGAAGCTGATGAACAAACTTATCGACCTGCAGCATTCTCATTTTTTGCAGACGATTTCCTCGATTCATATCCATCTGGATGAGCACAATTGCCTTGAGATAATTGTATTGCGGGGACGTGTGGGGCAAATCAATAAAATGGCCGAGAACATTGTCAGTCTAAAGGGAGTCAAACTCGGGCGCATTAACCTTGTTTCTACAGAGGCAGGCTGCTGAAAAATTCAAATGCTGTGCATGTATCAAAAACAACATCCTTGGAGATGTAAGTATTGGGGAAAAGCAAAACGACTTGACAAAAGGTGGTGTTTATTGATTTAATATATTTTTTCGGGCGATTAGCTCAGTTGGTTAGAGCGCACGGATCACACCCGTGAGGTCACAGGTTCGAATCCTGTATCGCCCAATATAAGTGATTATTGATTATTGATTATCGATGTCCGAACAGACCAAAAATCATATTCCCCGAACCAGAATCCAGAAGCTCATCGGCCAGCGGATGCTCGAATCCAAGCAAACCAAGCCGTGTTTCTATATCAGCAAATCTGCGGACGTTACCGAGCTGATGGCCATGAGGCCGAAATTGAGAAAGTCGTTGGGGATTAAAATCACCACGAACGCATTTTATATCAGCGTACTTGCGACGGCCGCCGAGAAGTATCCCCTTATGCTCGGTCGGCTTGAGGGCGACAATATCAAAATCGCAGATTCAATCAATGTGGGGTTTGCCGTCAACGCCCCGCAGGGTCTTATTGTGCCGGTAGTTAAGGATGCCGATAAAAAAACCTTGGCTGAAATCGCCCGGCTGGAAAAGTTGCTCACCGACAAGGCCCGCGACAACAAACTAACGCTTACAGAAATAGAGGGCGAAACGATAGCTTTGAGTAATCTCGGTGCTTATGCCACCGATTCTTTTTTGGGAATTGTGCCGCCGCAAACCTCTACCATCTTGGCGGTGGGAAATGTCATTCCAACTATTTGTCCACAAGATGGAAAGGCGACGGTTCGTAAAATGGTGACATTGTCCCTGGCTGTTGATAGGCGAGTTATAGATGAGGTCTATGCCGCCCGGTTCTTAAACTACATTGCAGAGCAATTACAAGCCCCAAAACAACTGATTTGACTTAAACAAGACGAAGTGAATCGCAACTAATCAGGTGATTCTTCACTTCGTTTGGAATAATCCGGCAGGTCGGAACAATGCAGACTTTCAGATTTATAGGAGGAGGCAGTATTCGGCTGAGTGGCGGTTTGTGAATCAGGCGACGGGATTTCCCTGATTTCGATGGGGGCCTGGCTCGGAGGTTCGACAGTATCAAGTTGTACCTCTACTTGTTCCGAGGTTTGTGTTCCGCTGTGTAGATAATCAGCAACTTTGGCGTAATCTTCTGCTCCATGACAGTTTTGTTCGTACTCGAAGATTGTTTGGCCGTAGCTCGGCGCCTCGGCAAGCTTGATGTTTCTTCTGACATAGACCGGCAATATTCGGGCCTGCGACCAGGCACAGTTACTGCCGCGGGCATCGTGGAGAAACTGCACGATATCATCCCTTACCTCTCTGGGAAGCGAAGCCCTGCTGTCAAACATACACAGCAATATACCTTTAACAATTAGGTTCGGATTGATTCTCCTGTTGACAAGCTCGACGGTCTGCAGAAGTTTTACAAAACCCTGAAGGGCAAGAAAGTGCGGCTGTAGCGGAATTAAAATTTCGTCCGCGGCTGCAAGGGCGTTCAGGGTGAGAAGTCCGAGCGAAGGCGGACAATCGATAAATAAATAATCGAACTGCTCTTCAAGATTCTCAACTGCTTCGCGAAGAATTGTCTCCCTGCCGACTACGCTTACCAGTTCGGTTTCAGCTCCGACCAGGTCGATGTTCGCAGGCAGCAGCCAAAGGTTCGGACGCACGAGTAGAATCTCCTGTTCGAATTTGGCTGAGTGAGTCAGGACTCCGTATGAGCCGGCCTTGATGGATTCAGGGTCGAGTCCCAGGTGTATTGTCAAATGCGATTGTGGGTCGAGGTCAACGGCGACGACCTTCTGACCTTTCGCAGCAAGGGCTGCAGCAGTATTAGCCACTGTTGTGGTTTTACCCACCCCTCCTTTTTGATTTAATACGGCGATTTTCCTCATAACTTTTTTAGAATAGCATCGAGCACACCATTGACGAATGCAGATGATTTGTCACTGCCGAATTTTTTCGCAAGCTCGATGGCTTCGTTCATTACAACTTTCGGCGGTATATCGGGACAAAACTTAAACTGATAAACCGACAACCTCAAAATACTCCTGTCAACCGGTGACAATCGCGACAATTCCCATCTTATGGTTGAACTCGTTATCAATTTATCACAAACAGCCAGATTCTCCCACGTTCCTTTAGCCCACTTTGAGGCAAGCTCGTGAATAAAATTATCCGGTGCATTTTCTATGAAAAACTCGTCCAAGCTCTCAAGTAGTGCTGAGCCCTGTACATCGAGCTGATACAAACCCTGCATCGCTAATTCTCTGGCCCTTGTTCTACTATCCACCTGCCGGCCCTTTTGTTATTTACTATTAAGTTATCAATGAAGAGCTATCGAGATTCCTCAAATTTTTGCCAGTACATCAACCATCTCAATAGCTGTAAGAGCGGCGTCGGCGCCGGCGTTGCCTCTTTTGCTCCCGGCCCTTTCAATGGCCTCTTCAAGTGTATCGCTGGTAAGAACGCCGAATATTGCCGGCACAGTTGATTCATAGTTGATTTGCCCAATTCCCCGCACCACCTGTTGACAAACATAATCATAATGCTGGGTTTGGCCGCGTATGACTGCGCCGAGGCAAATTACAGCAACGTACTTACCGCTTTGTGCAAGTTTCTTTGCGACGATGGTAATTTCACACGCGCCTGGAACCCAAACTACGGTTACCTGTTCATCAGCAGCACCGTGACGCTGCAGACAATCTTTCGCACCCGCAAGCAGCTTAGCGGTTATGAATTCGTTGAACCTGCTGACGACGATAGCATAATTACCCTTTCCAGCTGCTAACTGGCCTTTCAATTCTTTAACCATAGTTTCATTTCTCCAAACTCTTTTTAGTATTCACTCTTCAATGCATGGCTGTATGTCCCTGCGAGGGCAGGGTTGACAACCTGACACAGTACTGTTGTAACGACACTAGTGTACTGACGATTGTCTCACACATTATAAGACTATTGTGCGGTGTTTTCCAGAAAAACAGCGATTACACCTAAGCCATGTAATCCGCTCAAGCTATATCTGTTTAGGTAACTTATTCAATTGTAAGAACTTACAGCCTAAGATGCCAGCAAAATTTTACCTTGGACAAAAAACGGTTTCGACAGCGAAAAACCGTTAACCCGGCTGCATTTACTTGGCGATAACGCTATCGGGCCTCTCAAGAGAGATGCCAATTATGATATGCAAAACAAGGCAGTAGTGTTATGCTTTTTGAAGATACCGCATTTGACTCCTATGGAGAGAGTGAGCTTAAAGCACAGAAGGCGTTTGAACTTTACGAAGACGGTAAAATCTCACAGGCCCTTCTGGAACTGGAGGAAGCCCTCGAGATAAATCCCGCCAACAACGCGTGGCATTTCAACAAGGGCCTTATGCTGGACAGCAAGGGCAGCTTTGATGATGCGATAAACGAGTATGAAATTGCTTTGGAGTCGAGTCCTCTTGACCTTGAAATTTTAAATTCCTTGGCTGTTGATTATACCCGCACCGGCCAATACGACCGTGCTATTGAGACCTTCGAGAATATCGAGAAGCTTGACCCTAATTTTGAACCATGCTACTGCAATCGCATCATCGCTTATACTGAAATGTCTCTGCACGATTTGGCCGAACAGATGTTTTATCTCGCCCAGCAAATAGAACCTGATTGTGCGTTGTGCTATTATAACATCGGCAATAGTCTTTTCGCCCGCGGCCTGTATGAAAAGGCAACCCGCTGCTGGCTGAGAACCGCCGAACTCGAGCCGACTCATCCCCAGATTAACTATCGGATTGCCCAATCTTTCTGGTCCGCAGGTGACAAGCAGCGAGCGCGTGAATACTTCCTGACTGAACTTCGAAACGAACCGGGCAATGTTGACGTTCTTCTTGACTATGGCCTGTTTCTGTTGGAGTTTGATGATATCGAATCGGCAAAGGAAAAATTTAATCGAATACTCGAGCTCACGCCCGATTGGCCCACCGCATTGTTTTATCTCGGAGAGATTGCATTCAAAAGCTCTGATTACAAACGAGCGGTGGAGCTTTTCGAGCAGACTATAGAAAAGGACAATACGCTACCCGGACCACGGTATAGACTGGCCCAGCACGCACT
>CAZUTR010000040.1:0-12479 GCA_964623545.1 uncultured Pirellulales bacterium
GCTGTTTATCACGCAACGATGCATCATAGTAAAACGCTGAGGAGTTTTTTTGTTCAAAATTCTTAGCCACAACAGAACCATAAGCTGCAGCAGAATTAAAAAATATGACGTTTGCTTGAGGAGCATAGATTGTGCCGTACAATTCTCCGCTATTCTTTAAATCTATGTTGGCACAATTGTCGAGTCCCCATATCCCGAACTGATTGGGGTCCTGAGTCAAATTGTTAAAATTGCTTGAGTTCTTGCCTTCTATATCTCCACCTACATATATTTGTAAAGAAGAGTCTGGTTGTACCTGCAATTGTGCGGAGTTTCCGAGGATGAGGTCACCAACAATATAAAGTTCTACATTTCCTGAGATGGTAATAGTCCTAGAGTTCTTTAGATCAATACCATCATATTTTCCGCTGTTAGTGATTGGTTTAGATTCGGTTATTGTCTCCTGTGAGGGTAGGTCTACTAAATATGATGGTACCGTTACGGGTGGAAGCTCATGCTCATATGTTCGAGCAAAAGTATCACCGGTTATGCTTGCTGAGTTTTTCAAATCTATAACTTCATCGGGGTCACCTCCAAGTCCTACAATGACATCACCGTTTATGGTCGCGCTATTTTTCAGTGATATAGCACCGGTAATAATGCTGTTTGTACCAACCTTCAAAGCATCATCATCATCATCATAGTTGTACCAGTCAACTAATGCGGAGTTTTTCAGACTAATATTTTCCTGCGCAAACAACGCATGCTCAAATGGTCCTCCTTTTAAACGAAAATTGCAGGTCACGCTTTTCGTGGTTACGCTGTATTTGCCGGATGATATAATTGTGAAACCGGTGCTGCGAGTGCCTGTTATTGTATAACTATAAGTGGCATCACAATTCGGTAAGCTCGCGTTTAAAGCAATCGGCAAAGTATCGTTATCCCAGGGTGTTTCTTTTAACTTCTCATTCATCTCATAGAGAGCTTTATTGAGACCCGCATCTGCTGCGGTTCTTGCTGCAATTTCAGAGGCACCGCGTATCGAGAGTATTTGGCTGTTGAGACCGAGACTCAAGAGTCCCATACCTACTACAGATAATAGGACAACCGCAAGCATTATCAGTGGTATGACAGCACCGGGCTTGTTTAGATTGAGTGTTTTTTTCAACTTTTTATCCTCCGTAGAGTATCTTTAAGAAATATAACTATTTATTGTGCATGACGGCAGAGGTGGCAACGGTTCTGTTTTGTGTTCCATTATTGAGCGTGAGTATCATTTGAATGGATCGGCCGGTCTTCTTAAAAATACAACTTGATACATTCCTGCAGACGGTCTGTGTATTTAGAGTTTCCATGGGATTCAACTGGCCGTATTCAATTATAAGGTCATCGCTGGAAACAAAAAAGCGGGCATATCGGTCAACACTTATCGAATCACTGCTTGCATAATAACGAACTTCAACCTCACTATCATCTGGTGGTGTAGGTGTTTCTTCATAACTTGCTTTTCGAATTACGGCATCGAATGCTTTCTTCACAGTATAGCTTTCGGTCGCTACATCAGAATTTATATTGTCGTACATTCTGTTCCAGCCCTTCTGGCTGTCAGCAAGTATAATGCCGACGGCCAGTATGGGGATAACCATAATCATCACAACTACTGCCAACTCTGTAAGCGCAAAACCACTTTTAGATGTAATTTTCTTTTTGGTCATCGTCTCATTTTTCGGTATAGGTCGTGAGTTTAAAAGATTTATACCTGCCATCGACGTCACCTTTTCCTGCTTCCCATTGCGCCCAGGATACGGTGACATTAAGAGCGCTTAAGCTGGGATTGATGTCTTTGTAGATTAAGGTTGTATAATAGGTGAAACCATCTATTGTAATTTTGCAACTCCCACCCTCTAAGAGTGTGAAGCTCTCGTCATAATCTTCCTGAAAATCACCTTCGACAATTTCCAGCTCTGAGCCGAGATGTGCTATTGGTTTGTAGTTCGGGTCACCGTTCTGGCCCTGCCAGCTCTCGCAAAGCAGATTTGCAATCCTGGCAGCGGTAATCTGGTTATTAGCTTTTCGTACATTCAGAGCAGCGTTGTATCTGTAACTCGAAGTACCGATGACTGCTATTATAAGGATGGCGATTGATGCCATTGTATCTACCAACGATAAGCCTTGTCGGAACCGACGTTTTCTTATCGTAACGACAACTGCAAGCCCCATAGCTAGTGCCCCCCAAATATTTATTTGAGTTCCTATTTAAATTTATACTAAATATTTCATTAATTTCCAAATTTCGGGTTGTTGGATTAACAAATTCAGGTGAAGGTTTTAATGATTTTGTGGATAATATCGCCTAATTGCTTTATTACCATTGGAAGTGAGGCCATTTATATATGAATGGCTGAAAATTGCTGAAATTTCCTTTGCAGGCTAAGCTTATTGGATAAGATGATTATAAAAGAGCTCATATGCTCGGATTTTTGGTTCTGGCCTTTGCGAGTTTCCAGTCTTCACTGCCAAATCAGCCATTAGTTTGCCTATTTGGTATATTATCTCCTTGCTTCTTTTCGGTCGCAAAGAAGTTATGGATAGCAATTAAAACTTTGTTGATTTTGTGCATTTATAGTATGTGTCAGAGTGGTTTTTGCTTTCGTCTTGTACTTAGTGGGTCCTCCTTCAATGCCCACCATATCCATTTACCATAAGCTAATCGAGATACCAATGTGAAGTAGACTATTCCAATCGTAAATCCTATTATTACTTCTGTCATCCCTGACCTCCATATTTTCCCCGAGCGTTTTTCGGGGTGATACGATACTCATCCTTAATTTTCATTGATATTTTTACGCTTCGGTTTTTACACTTTATTGTTGGCCATCTCCCATAATCGTAAGTTTTCATAATGACGAGCTTTAAAAAGATAATCGAAGCTATGGCATCCACTGATAACAAGTGGTGATGAAAACGAGGAGCTATTAAGGGGATGTACATTGCAGTGTTATTATTGGTGAGAAATCGGATTGTTGGAGTCCCTTCCTGACTTTCTGTCATCTTAGCCTTCCTTGAAAATACAAAAAACTTCAGCTTTTGATATGTGGTGAAATCTTGAAGTGTTTCCTCCAAGTTTTTATCACCACTCCTCGTTTATACTTCAAAAAATTATATGCTTACCAATGCAAAAGTCAAGAGAAAATTTCGTAAATTGCAGGACTTTTCCTGTTTTTTCCTTAAAAAGGTCAGCAGCTAAATAACGTGGCCTGGGCATTTATCAATTGGGGTAATATTAAATGCCTTCGATATCGGTTTCGAGAGGAATACCGAGTCTTTCGATGGCATTAGTATCTTCTTCCTTTGTATCACATGGTTTGTCTGGCTCGGCAGGCTTGTTCGGTTCATATGGCAGGCTTTGTTCGGCAGGTTCCTTTGGCTCTGCTTGCTTGACTCTTTTAGCTTGTGCCTCTTTCCTGGTTTTCTCAATTAACTCATTGACAGCCTGTTCTGTAGTGTGCTTACTGTCTTCATCCGAGACAAAAGTGCCAACCAGGTCACACCACCAGGACATATATGAGATACTTGTCTGCTGAGACGGACTATCAATATCAAAGCCAACTGACTTTATTATTTCGTTTTCCAAAAGTGGTGTGACACAGATTAGAAAGCTGAGAAAACTCCAGACAAGAAAACCAGCGAGGAAGCCGAGCAGGCCTGTTCCGAGGACGTCAAATACCTTTGGAAATGAGATGCTGAACTGGCTTGTAAGAAAGACGTATGTTAAGCCGTGCAAGATTGCAAAAGATGCTATTGCGATGGCTAACATGGTAAAAACACTACTATACGGAGTATCACCTGTAGCTGGGATAAGCTCTGCAAATGCTGACCGAAGGTTTATAGCTAAGAAGACTGAAATTACGAGATTAAAAACAATGGCCCACATCTCATAGAAGCCTGTTTTCAAAGCAAACCAGACAAACAGTCCGCCGACTAATATGCCTATCCAAAAAACCATACGTTCTTATCCTAACACTCTGTCAAGTTCTTCGAGGCTCGTTAAGCCTGTGACAACTGTTTTAATTCCCTGTTTTTTAAGATTGGACCTGCCTCGTTGGTCTCCTTCTTTTCTCAACTGTGTAACCGGCAATTCGTTATTGGCAATGCTGTCCCTTAATTTATCGTCCAGTATCAAAATGTCGTAAATTCCTATCCTGCCACGGTAGCCTGTATTGCGGCAGTCATTGCAACCAGTGGCTCGAAAGATTGCTTTATAGTTTATACCCTTCTTGCGGAGTTCTATCATTTGGCCTTGGGATAGTCGTGCGGGTCTTTTGCATTTTTTACATAGCCGGCGAACCAGTCTCTGGGAAACGATGAGACTCATTCCCGTTGACAACAGCAGGGGACTTGCCCCTAAATCGAGCAGCCGTATTAATGCTGATGCCGTACTGTTGCTGTGGATTGTAGCCAGTACAAGGTGACCGGTCTGGGATGCACGCAGCGCAATAGCTGCAGTTTCTTCATCTCGGATCTCGCCAACACATATGACATCCGGGTCCTGCCGCAAAATACTTCTTAGTGATTTTGCAAAAGTAATGTCCGCCCTGGGATTTACTTCAATCTGGCTGGCATTCGGCAGGACATATTCAATCGGGTCCTCTACAGTTATAACGTTTCGAGTAAGGAAATCAATCTCGTTAAGCATTGCATACAAGGTTGTGGTTTTGCCGCTGCCGGTGGGTCCGCACATAAGTATCATTCCGAATGGTTTGGTCACCGCATCTTTGAGAATTAGGCGTTGCTTTTCAGACAAGCCGATGTTGTTCAAATTGTAGCTGCCCATATTTTGGTTAAGTACCCTAACAGAGAGCTTTTCACCGTTGAGTGCACCGGCACTTGCAACTCTGAAGGAGGCTGTGCTGGAAGCTGTTTTTGCTACAAAAGCGCCGTCCTGTGGTCTTCGTTTTTCAGAAATGTCCATACTGGAAACGGCTTTTATGCTGTTAATAACTGCTTGACAAGTGCCGGCATCCATTTGGTCTACCGGTGTGAGTACTCCGTCAATGCGAAATCTGATTCTGTAGGTTGATTCGTCCTTTGGGTCTATAAGAATGTCGCTGGCCCGTTCTTTTAAAGCGTCGAGGATAATTTGCTCAGTTAAGTTAAGAGTGTGACGGTCGGTTCGCTTGGTTTTACCGTGACCATATATCTCCTTAAGCTCTTTGCCGGTCGAGTCAAACAGCATTATTGCCGAATCGCGTCCAGAGCTGGCAAACTGCGGGGACTTAATTGTTGAAAAGATGCCGTGAATCTGTTTGGATATTATTTTAAAGATATTGTTGTCACCCTCCTGGTACTTTTTTGTTGTTTCTATTATCATAAGGGCAAGAAGAAATATGGGACCAAGAAATAAGGTAGCAAAATTGGCGATTGGTTTGCGGTTCTTTGGTATTAACGGATTGAATTGAACCCGTTGAACGCAGTAGAGGCAGAGGTACACCCAGGCTATAAGAAGAACGAGTTTAATAGGATTAAACGGCAGCAAAGCACCGATGACAGTTTCGCAAAAACTCGAGTTATGGGAACCTGTAACTTCTCGAATTAAGCTTAGATACTCACCTGATAGGTACAGGGCTGGAAAGCAATTTATCAAAGCTAATGTGTCCATATAGTAGTTACCCAAATAGCGAATGTCGAAAGGATTCCTTTTTACAATCGTCCTGTTGCGGTCAAAAGATAATCCCTATACTTTCCCATAACAATATATTAAATTAGTTTATCCTTCTTGTGTGTAAAAGTCAAAAATTTCTTTTTGTAATTTTATCAAGATTTTTAAGCTGAGTTTGGCTGACAAATCGGGTTTGTTTTATCCGGCAAATTTGTCGAACAGAACGAAAGGGTGCAGAAACCAGATTGAAAAATTGTATTGACTCGAAATACTTGTCGAATTAGAATTGTATAGCTTTAATCAAAGTGAAAGTTTGGAAAGGTAGTAGCGGACAATATAGATGGCAAAAATAACACTGCCTGACGGCAATACATTGAATACTGCTGACGGGACAACAGCGAAACAGTTAGCTGAACAAGTAAGCCCAGAACTTGCACACTCTGCCATAGTGGCCCAAATAAACGGCCGATTGGTAGATTTATCCACGCCGATAAGTGGTGATGCTCAGGTTCGGATCATCACTGCAGCGGATAAAGAAGGCCTTGAAATAACGCGCCATAGCTGCGCTCATGTAATGGCCGAGGCGATATGCAGTATTTGGCCGCAGGCGAAGCTTGTTTATGGCCCGATTGTCGAAGATGGTTTTTATTACGACATTGACTTGGATGAGCCGATTCGGCCGGACGATTTTGAGCGAATAGAAGACAAAATGCTCGAAATCGCCAGAGCAGACAAGCCTTTTGTTCGCAGAGAGATGAGCCGTGCCAAGGCCCTGGAGAAACTGGCCCACGATAAATATAAAACCGACAATATAAAACATACTCATAGTGAAATAATCAGTTTCTATTCACATGGAGACGGCTTTGAGGATTTGTGCCGCGGTCCGCATGTGCCCAGTATGGCTAAGGTGGGAAGTTTTAAGATAATGTCTGTGGCAGGGGCGTACTGGCACGGCGACCCAACACAAAAAATGCTGCAGAGAGTTTACGGCACCGTCTGGCCAACCAAAAAGGAACTGGATGATTATCTGAACAGATTGGAAGAAGCGAAGAAACGCGACCATCGTGTCCTCGGGAAACAGCTTGATTTATTTAGTTTCAATGAGGCCGGTCCCGGCTTCGCCTTTATGCACCCGAAGGGTATGATTATCTGGAACGAGGTAGTTGACTTCTGGCGAGAGGTTCACGATAGATATGATTATCAGGAAATCAAAACACCAATTATTCTTAATGAAGAGCTTTGGCACCAAAGTGGACACTGGGAGAACTACAAAGAGAATATGTATTTCAGCCAAATCGATGATGTTAGCTATGCTATAAAACCAATGAACTGCCCCGGTGGCTGTCTTGTTTACAAAACCCGTAAGCATTCGTACCGTGAGTTTCCGATGCGTGTAGCTGAGCTTGGTCTGGTTCATCGACACGAAGCCAGCGGTGTTATGCACGGGCTTTTCAGGGTCAGGCAGTTCACGCAGGACGATGCCCATATTTTCTGCACGCCGAAACAAATTGAGCTGGAGATTGTAGGTGTTATTGAGCTTACGTTCGAGATATATCGAGCATTTGGTTTTGAAGACTTTCACATTGAACTTTCGACTATGCCCGAAAAGCACATAGGTTCGGACGAAATCTGGGATACAGCCACGAACGCCCTAAAGGATGCTCTGGCTCATAAGGCGATTGAGTACAAAATCAACGAAGGTGATGGTGCCTTTTACGGGCCGAAGATAGATTTTCATATCAGAGATTGCTTGAAAAGATCGTGGCAGTTGGGCACAATTCAACTGGATTTTTCTATGCCACAGCGTTTTGGGCTGGTCTATACCGACAGGGATAACACCGAAAAGACACCGGTGATGATTCACAGGGCGGTTTTAGGGTCGTTCGAGCGGTTTATAGGAATTCTTATCGAGCACTATGGTGCTCAATTCCCATTGTGGCTATCGCCGGAGCAGGTCAGAGTACTTACAATTAGTGAGAAGACTAATAACTACGCGAGAGATGTCGAAAATAAACTCAAAGGTGCCCAGTTTCGCTGTAACTGTGATATGACTGATGAAAAGATAGGGGCCAAGATAGCTAAAGCACATAGTGAGAAGGTGCCCTATATGCTGATTGTTGGGCCTAAAGAAACTCAGACGGGTAGTGTGAATGTGAGAATTCGAGGAAATCAAGATACTAAAACTGTCGAAATTGACAAATTTATAAAAATAGCGAAGGGCAAAATTACCGATAAAAGGGTAGATTTAGCATTTTGAAATTAGTAACTTGTAGTTTATAACTGCTCTGAGTTTGGGGATTTAGAAAGTTATCATATATCAGAATTTGGAAAATATCAATTAGAAAGGTAAGGTGAGGCACAATCGGCAAATATGGTTTAAGGGTAAACAGCAGGATTCGGGCCGAAAAAGTTCGGCTGATAGATGAATCAAATAATCAGGTGGGAGTAGTCGAGAGGTACGTGGCGATGAGCAGAGCCCTCGAGGCAGGTTTGGACCTTGTGGAAGTTTCTCCGAACACTGA
The DNA here is from genome assembly GCA_964623545.1 of uncultured Pirellulales bacterium. GTDB lineage: Bacteria > Planctomycetota > Phycisphaerae > Sedimentisphaerales > Anaerobacaceae > CAZUTR01. The sequence continues at coordinate 8,161 of CAZUTR010000040.1, forward strand.
CCCTCCGGTCTGTCGGATAATGGATTATGGCAAGTGGCTGTATGAGCAGAAACGCAGGAGTCGGGAGAGTCGTAAGAATAGCCAGCACCATAGCCACACGCTGAAAGAAATAAGACTGCGGCCTGAAACCGACCCACATGACCTGGCAATAAAACTCAATCATGCCCGTGAGTTTTTAGAAAAGGGACATAAGGTGCAATTCACAATGTTCTTCCGCGGTCGGCAGATGCTGCATCGGGATAAAGGTTATCAAATCTTCGACGATATTGCGGAAACTGTGCAGGATTTAGCAAAGGTGGAACGGCCGAGCAGAATAGCAGGGAGACGGATGACGTTATTGCTTGTGCCTAAATAATGGCTGATTCTTGTAGGAAAAAGAGGATAATTGGGTTGTGTCGTAAGGACTTAAAGATAATCACAGGATTTGAACTGTCTAAGAAGGGTTTTTGAACCAAAAATCCACGTTTGCCATCGCACCTTTTTGTATAACGAACGATTCATACCGGGGAGAGAATCTGTTTTTTTGTTTTACAGAGCAATTTTGCGTCTAAAGTCTTGACTGATGGCTAATAATGGAATAATATTCCTTCTTTATATTTTTACAATATCTGAAAAGGAATTAGCTAAATGCCTAAGCAGAAAGCCCATAAGGGATTGAGCAAAAGGGTTAAAGTTACCGCTTCCGGTAAGGTTAAGCATAAGCGTTGTGGTGGCGGCCATCTTATGAGCGGCAAGAATGCCAAGCGTCGCAGACGAATAAGCAGCTCTTCTGTTATGACCAGGACGATGGGTAAAAAGGCCAGGATAAAGCTCGCAGAGTAGCTGCCGGCTTAAAGGATAATTTCGCACTGAGTAGTAGTGTTGAACAGGTTTGCTTCTCGGCAAATCAGCTGCCGCCAGCAAGCTATAAAGTTGAGAAGTTTTGAAAGGAAAGCTGATATGCCAAGAGTAAGAAAAGGTGCTGCAAGACATCAGGCAAAGAAACGAATCCTCAAGGCGGCTAAAGGTTATCGCGGCTCGAGAGGACTTTATCGGCTGGCTAAGGAGGCCACCGTACGAGCGGCTGTTAATGCTCGGATTGACCGTAAACGCAGAAAACGAGATTTCAGAGGGCTGTGGATAATACGTATTAGCGCAGCATGTCGGCAGCGAGGGATAAGATACAGTCAGTTCATCAACGCCTGCAAAAAGGCAAACATCCAGCTAAACCGTAAGATGCTGAGCGAAATTGCCATAGCTGACCCTCCAGGCTTTGATGCTATTATTGCTGCCGCGAAAATTAAGACTTCGTGAACCCCGCCCCTCAGAGGGGCGGGACAAGTCAAGTGGAGTTTTGATGCTTGAGCAATTCGAAAAGATAGGCAAAGATGCCCTTGCAGAGTTGAAAAAGGTCGAGGATGAAGCGACTTTGGAAGAGTTCCGCATAAAATACCTGGGCCGCAAAGGTCAGATTATGCAGATGCTCAGCCGGTTAGGTCAGTTTCCAAAGGAGCAGCGGCCGCAAGCCGGCCAGATGGCGAACAAAATAAAAAGAGAAGTCAGCGAGACATTCGAACAGCGGAAAAAAGATTTAGCTCAACTGCAGCAGAAAACCGTTGAATTAATAGACGTTACTATCCCCGGAATAACACCACGCATCGGCAAAACACATATCATTACTCAAACAACGAACGAGTTACTAGAGATATTCGGCAGAATGGGCTTTGCTGTGGCGTATGGTCCTGAGGTTGAAGATGAATGGCATAATTTTGTAGCGCTCAACATCGGGCCTGAACACCCTGCGAGGGACCCCTTTGATGCCTTCTATATTGACGACAACGTGCTTCTGAGGAGCCATACATCACCGGTCCAGATTCGTGTTATGGAGCGTACCAAACCGCCGATTCGCGTTGTTGCACCTGGGCGAGTCTATAGGCCGGATACCGTTGATGCGACACATATGTATATGTTTTATCAAATCGAAGCGCTTGTTGTAGATGAAGGTGTGACTATGGTTGATATGAAAACTACGATTGACCAGTTTATCCACGCTTTTTTCGGGGCTAATACAAAATGGCGATTTAGGCCGAGCTTTTTTCCATTCACCGAGCCAAGCGGCGAAGTTGACCTGCTCTGGGTCGATAAGCACGGCAACTCTGACTGGATGGAGGTTGGCGGTTGTGGTATGGTTGACCCGAACGTTTTCGATGCGGTCGGAATTGATAGTGAAAAGTATACCGGTTGGGCGTTCGGTTTTGGTATAGAGCGGCTTGCTATGCCGAAGTATGGTATAAAGGATATTCGTCTGCTTTTTGAGAACGACCTGCGGTTTCTGGAACAGTTTTAATAATTGCTAAGTTTATAAACGCCAAGCCTTGGTTGGCTTGCGACAACACGCATTGGTTTTTATTTGAAGAGGAGTTGTTGTGAGTATGCGAGGTATTGTACTTGCCGGTGGCACGGGTTCACGCCTGATGCCTTTGACAAAGGTTACAAACAAACATTTGCTGCCTATCGGGCGCAAGCCAATGATATTTTACCCGGTTGAGAAATTGGTCTCAGCAGGTATTAAGGATATACTGATAGTAACCGGCGTTGAGCATATGGGTGACGTTGTGAATCTGTTGGGTTCCGGGAGGGATTTTAATTGTAAATTTACTTATAGAGTTCAAGACGAAGCGGGAGGCATTGCACAGGCGTTGGCTCTTGCAGAAGGTTTTTCACATGGTAATCCATTGACAGTTATTCTTGGCGACAATATCTTCAGAGCAAGTCTCAAAGATTATATTGACCGTTTTGAAAAGCAGACAAAAGGAGCGAGGGTTTTGCTAAAACAGGTCGAGGACCCTCAGCGTTTTGGCGTTGCGCAAGTTTCCGGACAGCAAGTTGTAAAAATAGAAGAAAAACCAAAAAGTCCCAAATCGGATTACGCAGTGACTGGTGTATATTTCTATGATGCAACGGTTTTTGATATTATACAGATGCTCAAACCGTCAGCTCGCGGTGAGCTTGAGATTACAGATGTAAATAATGCTTACATAGAGAAAGGCGAACTTGGTTTTGATATTCTCGAGGGTTGGTGGTCTGATGCCGGGACATTTGAATCCCTTAACAGAGTTAACGAATTGGTTATTAAGGAACCGCCACTATGACGAAAAAGATATTACCGTTAAAAGTAGTTTTTGCCGATGAAGGTCTGATGGTACGAAGTACGGGCGAACTTATTGATGGCGTTGAAGTGCGTCGTGCAAAAGTCCTGGCGGATGAGCGTGGCCGACTCGGCGAAGTAATGAGGGCGGACGACAAGTGGTTTGAGAAGTTCGGGCAGGTCTACTTTACAACTACGTATCCAGGTGTTGTAAAGGCGTGGCATTATCATAAAAAACAGACCGACCATTTTTATGTTGTAAAGGGTATGGTCAAAGTTGCTCTCCACGACCAACGCAAAGACTCACCTACCTGTGGGACGGTCAATGAGCTTTACCTCGGTGAGCATTGTCCGGGTCTGGTTCGTATACCCCCCGGCGTTGAGCACGGCTGGATGTGTGTCGGTCCAGAAGAAGCATATATAATAAATATCGTCTCAGAGATGTACAATTACGCAGAGCCCGATGAGTTTCGCACTGACCCACACGATAATGATATTCCTTACGATTGGACTCGAAAAGATGGCTGAAGAAAGAGTTGTAATTCTCGGCGGTGGGGGAATGCTCGGTTCCGATTTGGCCTTGGAATGTGAACGGGAGGGTTTTAACACAACCGCGCTGGACCTGCCGGATTTTGATATTACTAACACCTTGCTTGTGCAGCGTGCAATTTCCGATGCTACAATAGTTATCAATTGTGCTGCCTACACGAATGTTGACAAAGCGGAGAGTGAGCCTGACCTGGCTTACGAAGTCAATGCCGAAGCGGTGGGCAATTTAGGAGCCTTTGCGGAAGAGGCCGGTATATGGGTTTTGCATATCAGCACTGATTACGTTTTTGATGGCAAGGGCAACAGGCCTTATGTTGAAACCGACAAGCCAGCTCCGATAAATGCATATGGCGAAAGCAAGTTGGAAGGTGAGCAGTTGTTGATTGAAACCGGCTGTCGCCATTGCATATTGCGTCTGGAGTGGACTTATGGCTTAAATGGAAAGAATTTTGTCACCAAGCTGATTGAGCGTGCGAAGACGGATAGAAATCTGAAGGTCGTTGATGACCAAATAGGTTCACCGACGGCTACGATGGAAGTTGCCAGGATAATCTGCCAATTGTTGCCAAATATGCCCGAGGGCGTATTTCATTTTACGAATGCCGGTTACATTAGCCGTTTTGAGATGGCTAAATTCATTTTT
>CAZUTR010000041.1:0-12454 GCA_964623545.1 uncultured Pirellulales bacterium
TATTTATCCGCTTATTAATTCCCCACTCGCTGTTCGGGTCATCAGGGATTTTAAGTGGTTCCTGACCAAGTTCAGAGCCGGGATTGCCGGTATCGATGCACCTGCTGGTCACCTCATCCCACGTCCAAAGCTTTCGCTGCCTGTCCCATCGCCACCCGGCACTTCGTAAATGATAATCACCATCAACCCAAAAGTCATCATTCATATCATCCGGCGTACCATTTGCATCCCAATAGCCGGCATCAACAAAGCATGGGTCAATATCGATATTACCCAATCCTTCCCAACCACCTACTATGTTGCTGTATGATATTGTGATAGTTGAACCGTCGTTGTTACAGATTTCATCGCCACCATCCCAGAGGATACAGTTGGTTATATTAACGTCGCTTGGACGTTGCTGGTAGCGAGAATCACAAGCAATTGCATTTCCGCACTCTGCCAAATTTCCACTGAATGAACAGTTGATGACCGCCGGGCTGCTATAATTGTCATTGCACACTCCGCCGCCGCATTCCTTTGCCCAATTTCCGCTGAATATGCATTTGGTTACTATCGGGCTGCTTTTGCCGTTGAACACCACGCCCCCGAATCGGTTTGCTAAATTTCCCATAAATATGCAATTGTTTATTGTTGGATTACTAGCACCGTTGAACATCCCGCCGCCGAACAGGTTTGCCCAATTCCCACTAAATGAGCAGTTGGTAACTGTCGGATTGCTGAATTCGTTTTCCATCCCGCCACCGCTGGCCCATGCAAAGTTTTCGCTGAATGTGCAGTTAGTCACAGTTGGGCTACTTTCGCCGTTGAACATCCCGCCACCGAAGTCTGCTGAGTTTCTGCTGAATGTGCAGTTGGTTACAGTCGGGCTGCCTTCCCAGTTGCTCATCCCGCCACCGTTGTAACCGTATCCATCGGTGATAGTGAAGCCATCCAGGACGGCTGTTTCATCAGTATAGCTGCCAATGACAACGTAGTAACAGTTGTCTGCTCGGCAGGGGTCATTACGCAGTTCGTAAACCGGCGTGTTAGGGTCATCATTGCCAAGCAGGTCTCCGCTGAGGATGGTTTCATATAGCTTGATATCCCGCTCATTAGGGTCTGCAGCACCAAGACCGGCATAACCTCCGTAGAGAGCCATACCATTTATAAGCACAAAAGAAGCTCCCCGGTCACCAGGATTCTGTCCACCACTCTGGTCCGGCTTATAGGTACCTTCAGCCACAAAGATTTGGCTGCTGGTCACTGAAAGAGCATCCTGAAGATACCGGTATGCATTATCCCAGCTTGAGCCGTTTCCTCCCGGCGGCGCATCGTCGTCAACGTAGATAGCCCTGGGGTGCTCATAAGCACCCATATCCACTATTTCGGTGCTGTTGCCGTCCCCATCTATTATTCTGTCACGTCCGTCAAGGTCGGTTGTAACACCGGCCGGCAAAGCATTGTTGTCGCCTGCATCGATGCAGGGCGAACCGGGCGATATTCGCAGGTTGTCATCTTCCGTACCGGAATAGTCATCGGGCCCGTCTGCATCGACAAAGCATGGGTCCTCATTAATATTACCTGTGCCGGGATAAACAATTCCATCGTCGTACTGTACATCAGAATAAGTAACGTTCGCCGAGCTTGTCCCGTCATTATAGATTGTACATCCCCAAATAATGCAGTTGGTGATAACCGAGTCGCTGCTGTCATAATTTGTTATTCCTTGATATTTGTAGTATTCCGAAATTTTGCTAAATGTGCAATTGGTGATACTGGGATTACTATTGATGTTGTACATCCCACCGCCGCCTTCTTCCCCGTAACCGCTGAATGTACAATTTACAACCGTTGGATTACTTTCATAGTTATAAATCCCGGCGCCGCTTTTTTGCCTATACCCTCTGAATATGCAGCTGGTCACAATCGGGTCGCTAGAGTCATTGTACATCCCTCCGCCTTGGTCTGCCATATTATCGCTGAATATGCAGTTGGTCACTGTCGGACTGCTTTCTTCGTTATACATCCCGCCGCCGCTGCCCTCGTAGTATGCAGAGTTTGAGCTGAATGTGCTGTCGGTGATATTGTCGTAGTTGAAGGGCACGGGCCCCACATAGTAATGAGCCGAGTTTTCGCTGAATTTGCAGTTGGTTACTGTCGGACTGCTTTCTTCGTTGTACATCCCCCCGCCGTCCCATTCAGCGGAATTTCCACTGAATGTACTATTGGTGATATTGATGTCGCTTCTGTAGAAATTGAACATTCCACCACCAAAGTAATCCGCCGAATTTCCGTAGAATGTGCAGCCGGTCACCATCGGTGTGCTGTAATCGAAGTTGCACATCCCCCCGCCGTGGTCCGCAGAATTTTCGCTGAATGTACAGTTGGTTACAATCGGGTCGCTCGATTCGTTGTACATCCCGCCGCCTAAGTCTCCCGAATTTCTTTTGAATGTGCAGTTTGTCACTGTTGGGTTGCCGGAATAGTTGTACATCCCCCCACCGCTTTCATCTTCCGGGTAATAACCATTGGCATTTCCTGCGGTTATTGTAAAGCCGTCTAAAACAGCCGTTGCATTCCTTCTGCTGCCGGTGACGACATGGTAGCTGTTTTCATCATTGTTTATAAAAAAACCATCATCATTACCATCAAGGTCGCCACTGAGAATAGTTTTGTAGATATTCGTGTCGCGGGCATTTTCATTTGGCTCACCACAGCCGGCATATCCACCGTAAATTCCCACACCATTTTTGAGCCGGAATGTATCGTATCGGTCACCACTGCCACTGGGAACATAGATACTCTCATCTGGATAATACGTTCCCTCTGCCACTCTAATCGTATCGCCGGATACAGCCATCTCTAAAGCATCCTGAAGATAATTATAGGCTGTCTCCCAGCTTGTTCCATCATGTACAGGTCCCGGTGAATTTATATCAACATATATGGTCTTTGCAGTCACACTTGAGTACAAACACACTGTCAGAAATACCACAAAAACCAACTGAATATTTGTCCTCGAACGCATTTTAATCCTCCTTTTCTGCATTTGAACAATAAAATATATCCCGATTTTATGTAGGGGAAAGCCAAACTATTATTATACTCGATTCCTCCGCAAATTTCAAGAATTTTATCCACATCCTTTAGGCGGAATTATCGGCCGTTTCTTTAGTCAATCACAAATAGCCCTCTCGTGCACCTCAAAATACGAAAACGAACTTCACAAGCTACGAGCATCAAGTATCGAGCATCGAGAACCACAATTCGCAATAATTCTAAATTGAAAAGGGGAACTTTTACCCTTTTTCTTTGTCTTTAAGTATATGTGGTGTTCGATTTGATTAAAGTGGTGTTTTATAACTTAAGATGTTGTAAAATAATCAGTTACATGTTAAGTTCAGAGCAAGATGTCCTATAAGTTACCAAGATATGGAGTGGTGTTATGGCAAATAGGTGGTTTTATTATAGAGATTGCAGCAGGATTTTAGCTGTTTTCTGCACGCTAAGCATTATTTTGTGCGGATTTCCTGCAAACTGGGGGAATGGAAATTTACTTTTTGCAGCAGAAAGAAGTGATTACCCAGCGGCCCAATACAAGATTGTCTCGTTAGGGCACATATCTGCAGAGCAGGGCATGAAATTCCTCTCTGACGCCGGCGTAGGCACGGTTTCTAAGCTTCCAAGTCCTGATACACTTCTGATTACGGCCCAGCCTGATGACCTGACCAAAGCACTTGTTATCTTGCGGCTCATTGATTCGAAAGATTTGTTTACCTTAAGAAAGATTTGTCCTGCTTCCGAGGCCATGTATTTACCCAGTAATAACAGGATTGCCGTCGAAGCAGGCGATATATCAATCGGTACTTTTTCCAATCCTCCTGATGACTCTTATGAAGCAAAGGCAATCATAGATATTCACGATGATTCTGCAATTGCCATCGCGCCGGTCTGGAAAATGGAGGCGATTGTTTCCTCTATCGAGAAACTGAGCGAAATGGCTGGGCGAAAGGTAGCTCAAATGCCTCCGGTTGCCGCAGAAAAATTCGAGCCGCCGGCCCCCAAACCTGAAGGACGGCTCCCCATCGAGAGAGCCAAACCACGAGTCGAAGAACCGGCTGTATTTGCAGAAAAACCCAGCGAAGCCTCGACCGCGGTTCGCTCTTACCAGCCGCAGACAATTGTCGATGCAAATGAAATGCTTGAACTGGATTTGCCGGAGAAGCTCAATATCATTGACTTATTAGCTCTGGTAGGTGAGTATCTAAATCTCGACTATATGTACGATGATAAAAAACTGGTGGGCCAGGAGGTCTCCCTCAGACTAAGGGGCCCCATCAAGGTAAAGGATTTGTATCCTCTGCTCGAATCTGTTCTCAAGTTCAGAGGTTTTGTAATGGCACGAAAGGGCAATCTTGTAACTATTGTCCCTAATAATGAAGCGCTGACTATTGACCCCACTTTGCTGGATGACCTTTCGGGAAAGGTCCAGCTCGGGGATGTAATCGTTACGCGGGTTTTTAACCTGCAGTATATCGAAGCCGAAAGCGCCAAAAATCTTCTGTCAGGCATGAAGCTTGGCGCAGATATCAATACCTCAGCCGCTGAGGCCGGCAAACTCATCGTCACGGACTATGCGCAACGCATGGAACGTATAGAAGAACTTTTGGCAATGATTGACATAGCCGGTGAGCCGAGAGAATTCAGATTCAGGCAGTTAAGATACACAATGGCAAAAACCCTGGCCCCGAAGGTCAAGAACCTGGCCGAGCAGTTAGGCACTGTCTCGATTTCCGTCGCTGCTCAACCAACAAAACCGACGCCACCCACAAGGGGCCGAACTCCGGCAAGAAGAACTACGCCGACTCCAACACCCAAAACTACCAAACCAACAGTCTATCTCGATGCAGATGAAAGAACAAACCGCATCCTGATGATAGGCATGTTTGAACAGTTGGATGTGGTGGAATCATTGATAGATTCTCTGGATGTCGAACAGCAGGACCTGCGAACTCTGAAATTATATGATATTCAGCACGTTGACGCAGACGAAGCAAAGAACAAGCTGCAGGAGCTTGGAATTATTGGTTCCAGCGGCCGGACGACAACCCGTACAAGGACCACCAGAACCACAGCTACGAAAGCAGGAGCTGCTAAAGCACCTCCAACATCAACAACATCTACAGCTGCTCAGACAGAGCCTCTCACCGAAGAGCCACAGGTCGTCGTAATCGAGTCAACAAATTCGCTTCTTGTTAACGCAACGGCCGAGCAGCACACACAAATTGCGATGATTTTAAGTTATGTCGACAGTCAAACCCTCGAGCAGGCTATACCTTATGAAATCTATTCACTTGAAAACCAGGACCCAGAAGAACTGTCAGAGACCCTCAATAAACTCATCCAGGAGACTGTTAGAGACAAGGAGGGCAAGATTGAAAAGGTCATAAAAAAGGAAGAAGATATAATAATAATTCCCGACAAAAACACCTTTTCGATTATCGTCTATGCCAGCAAAAAAAACCAGGAATGGATAAGCAAGCTGATAAAGAATCTCGATAAGAGAAGACCACAGGTCCTTATCGACACAACACTCGTGCAAATCGAGGAAACTGATGCGTTCAACTATGATTTACAATTGGTTTCTAAATTCCCCCAACTTGCACCCGGAGATACAATGGACAAGCTTGGTGCGCTACTTTCACCTGAAGGCGTAGGTTTCCCATTACAAAGGGTTACCGAGGCCACTTCCATCCTGGGAGAAGGCAATCCGGCACAAGGTTTTTATGCCGACCGTCACATCCAGGCACTTTTGAGTTTGATGCAGACAAAGGGATATGGCCGTGTCCTTGCGAAGCCGAAGATATTGGTTAACGATAACGAAGAAGGGATAATTAAAACAGAAAATATTTTGTATGCTATGCGGAGTAGTCAGACGGGTGCTGCCGAAAGTGGCTTTGTGAGCAAGACCTACAGCGTTGAGTCGTACCCATCCGGTATTGAGCTCAACATAAAACCCCATATCAGCGAAGGCGACTTGCTTCGGCTGGAAATAGAAATGAAACGATCGAGTCAGCCGCCGCCCGCAGGAGCAATCGGGGAAGAAGACCCGCCGCCTAATAAAACTGAGAATACGATAAATACCATAGTTACTGTACCGGATGACAGCACCATTATACTTGGTGGAATATTAACTTTACACCAAACAAAAGAAAACTGGAAAGTGCCTTTACTTGGTGACATTCCTATTGTAGGTGGGGCCTTCAGGAAAATAGATAATAGCAGCAGACAGTCCAAATTGTACATATTCGTCAAGGCCCATATACTCAGACCGAGTAATAACCAGCCGGGTTTGCCTGACTTGGAGCGGATATCTGAAAAAAACAAAATTGCCTTTGAAAAACACGAGGAAGAATTTCAGAAATATCACGATTGGCCTGGAGCAAAACCTAAGCCGATGGACCCGCTGAAAGTGCTCGATGCGAGATAGTTGTTTTATGTTCGAGAAATTGATGCATGAAAGATTTGCTTGTAAAAACCGCTGAGAATACAGGTATTGTTGACGCTAAGCAGCTCGCGAAGTTTCTCGAAGAAAACAACAGCCCAGGCCGGCTTGATGAGGTTTTGCTCACCTGTCCTTACTTTATAGAAGAGCAGGTTCTAAAGCTCTTCTCCGCCGCGCTCGGAATCCAATACCTCGCGGATATTTCGCCAAAGGATGTACTGCCCGAGTTCATAGAGGCCGTCCCCGCAACTTATGCCCAGCATCATTACCTCATCGGAATCAAACAAAATAACACTGACGCAGAGCAGCAATCCGATACTGACGACAACACCGATCTTACGGTGGTTCTCTCAAAGCCCCTGGATACAAATGCTCTCGACAATATCTCCAAGATGACGGGAATGACCGTCAGACTGGCGATATCCACACGCGCAGCTATCACAGCCGCTATTGATGTCGCCTATGAGCAAAGAACAACCGTTATAGAGGAAGTAGCTGAAGAGCTTGATTCACAACAAAACCTCGACAGTCTCGCCGATGAGGTTGCTACCTCTGATGATCTGCTTGATGTTGTTAATCGTCCACCTGTCATTCGTCTGGTTAATGATATATTGTTTCGTGCCCTGCAATTAAGGGCCAGTGACATTCACGTCCATCCCTATGAGACAAAAATACAGATTCGATACCGCGTCGACGGCATCTTATATGATACGCTGAGCTTGAACAGAAATGTCCTGCCTTTGATTATCTCCCGTATAAAAGTAATGGCGGGTATGGACATCGCAGAGCGAAGAATGCCGCAGGACGGCAGATGCAGTGTTCGTCTCGGACAGCGAGAAGTCGATTTGCGCATCAGCACCGTGCCCACAAGCTTCGGCGAGCGCAGCGTCCTGCGACTGCTGGACAAAAGCACAGGTCTGTTTAAGCTCAATGAGCTGGGACTATGGGATGATGATTTGGAAAAATTCGATACTCTGCTTAATCGCTCTCACGGCGTCATCTTTGTAACAGGGCCGACCGGCAGCGGAAAAAGCACCACCCTCTATGCCTGCCTCAACAGAATTAACTCCGCCGAGAAAAATGTTATGACAATAGAAGACCCAATCGAATATCAGCTTGAGGGTATCAGCCAGATGCAGGTCGCCGCGAAGAAGGGTGTAACATTTGCAAACGCACTTCGGCATGTCCTGCGGCAGGACCCCGATGTTATTATGGTTGGTGAGGTTCGGGATGTTGAGACCGCACGAATGGCAATACAGTCTTCATTGACAGGACATTTGGTTTTCAGCACCCTGCATACCAACGACTCAGCCGGGGCGGTCAGCCGACTCTTGGATTTGGGCGTGGAGCCGTACTTGGTAAGCTCGTCATTAATTGCCATAATGGCACAGAGACTGGTCAGAAAGGTCTGTCCGAATTGCAAAAAAGAGTATGAGCCGACAGCTCGCGAATTAAGGGAACTGGGGATTGATGACAACACGGCCCAACAGAGTGGAAGATTCTTTGTCGGAGCCGGCTGCGAAAAATGTTTTAAGACCGGATATCGAGGACGAACAGGAATTTACGAACTTATGCTGATTGGCGAGCAAATCCAGGAGCTGATTTACAAAAGGCAAAGCGCAGGAACAGTAAAGAAAGCTGCTCTTAATGCGGGCCTGAAGACTCTTCGAATGGATGGGGCAAGAAAAGTGCTCGCCGGCGTCACTTCAATCGCTGAAGTGCTAAGGGTAACACAAGCGGATGTAATGTAAAAACAAAACCAGAGGAAATCGCAGAAGTTTTGAATGTTAAGTTATGGTTTTAAGCTTTTAGTTTTTAATTTTCAGTTTTTATTATGCCAAGGTACCAATACATAGCGATTGCGGCAGATGGGAAAAAAGTCAAAGGCGCGGTAAGCGCTGAAAGCCCATACGCCGCCAGGAAGCAGCTAAGGGTGCGAAGTATCCACCCGACATCGATTACGGAGGTCGGGCTGGCGGCGGAAGGAAAAATCGGACTGTTCTCCTTTTTCTCCAGAACCAGTAAATCCCGGATAATCGATTTCACAAAGCAAATGGCCACATTGCTCAACTCGGGAATCAAACTAACAGAAGCGCTCTCCGTGCTTACACTGCAGGTCTCGGACGCAAGATTCAAAAACGCGATTATGAACATTCGGGACCGCGTCGTAACTGGTGAATCCTTCGCTGATGCTATCAAAGACTACAGCGACTTTTTCGACGTAATTTACGTAAGTATGGTCCGAGTAGGTGAGACTACAGGTACTCTTGGACAAAGTTTTTCGACCATTGCCGGCTTTATGGAAAAACGCCGCAAAGTCGAATCAAAAGTAATGACTGTAATGATATATCCGTTCATCCTGATTCTAATCTGCTTCTCGGCGATTATCTTCCTGACCGTCAAAATCATCCCGACGATAGGCGAGCAGATAGAAAAAACAGGCCAGCAATTACCCTGGATAACAAGGCAGTTGATGAATGTTGGCTACGTGCTGACCAGTTGGTGGCTGCTCGTGGTAATTGCCGTTGTTTTCGCCGCTGTATGGGCACTGAAGCGTTTTTTAAAAACTAACCGGGGTGCATATTTACGCGATAAATTAATACTGTCCCTGCCCATATTTGGACATCTCATAAGACAGCGAGTTGCCTCACGGTTTGCATCGACCCTTTCAACCCTGCTTGGTTCTGGTCTTGCTATGGCCGAATCGCTGCGAGTCGTCGCTGAGGTCACCGGGAATTCACTTATGAGACAGGCTGTTATTCAGGCGCGTGAAAGGATTCTTACCGGTGCCGATATCGCAACTCCATTAAGAGACAGCGGTGTTATCGACCCCGCAATTGCCCATATGGTCAGCGTTGGTGAAAAAAGCGGTGAGTTGGAGAAAATGCTTAGGGATATCAGTGAAAACCTTGAGTCATCAACTGATATAGTTATTGAAAGATTGTCCGTGGCACTCGAACCACTTATAATAATATTTATGGCCATTATTATTGGAGTTATCGCTTATGCGACGTTGCTGCCGATTATTCGCTTCTCTGCCGGCCAGTTTAGATAATAAATGAGTAAAAATAATCTGGAAAAACACAAAGACTTGAAAGAAAAAACTTTCGGGGACTCAATAGAAAGGGGACTATATGAAGTCAAATAAGAATAAACATAGAAGCGCTTTTACTATTATTGAGGTTATGGCTGTTATCATCATAATAGGTCTGCTCGCTGCCATGGTTGCGAGAAACTTCATGGGGCAAACTGATAAAGCACGCGTTATAACCACAAAAGCAAGTCTTCGCATCCTTGACGAAGCCGTTTTGCAGTTCAAAATGGATACCGGCAGATACCCCACCGAAGAGGAAGGCCTGTTGGTTCTTATCGAGCCGCCGTCGGATATCGAAAACTATCCGGAAGGCGGCTATCTGAAAACCACCGAAGTACCACAGGATTCATGGAAATATGACTTCGTATATATCAGGTATCCCGAGAGCGGCAAACCATACGAAATCCTCAGTTATGGGGCAGACGGCGAAGAAGGAGGTGAGGACTACGATGCCGACTTGCGAAGTACAGATGCATACTGAACTGGATGCTCGATACTGGATGCTCGATGGGATTCCCCGAACGACCTTCATCACATTTGCAGAGCACGCTCGCAGAACGCAGGACGAGGAACGAGAATCAAGCCCATCGAAAAGCTCACGACAAGCTATTGTAAATCGAGAAAGAGGTTTTACGCTGGTTGAGTTGGTAGTGGTCATAGTGATGGTCTCCTTTTTTGTCCTTCTTCCTCAACTGAACCTTCTGAAACCTTTTAGAAAAAATGTTTTCAGAGCTCAGGCAAATAAGCTTGTCTCAGCTATGCAAATGGCCGCCAGCGCCGCCGCCGAGAGCGACAGAAAATATGAAGTTCTTATTGATATACCTGAACAGGGCTTCATGCTTCGACAAATCACCACCCCTGATTTATCGGAAGTCCTCGAAGAAGAAATTATTATACAGCATAATTTTAATGAAAACTGTCAGATTGCTTATATTTTGTTTGATGATGGTGACTATACGAACGAGAGCAGAGCAAAATTCCGCGCAGGCCGTTCAGGCTGGCAGTACGGCGGGAAAATCGTCCTGCTCGACGAAGACCAAAGACCATATACTATTATAGTCAATCGAATAAACAGAATTGTTACACTGCTCGAAGGTGAGGTCGAAATTTTTATGCCGAGGACAAAAGATGAACTGCCATTCTGAAAAAAAAGAAAATAACAAAAAACGCTTGAAAAATGACACGAGAAAAATCAACGCTGGAAACTACCCTATATCTGCCTTCAGTCTCATCGAAATCATGGCCGCATTAATTATACTTGCGCTTATCTGTTCGAGTGTCTTGATGGTTTACCGACGTTCTATTACCACTGCGATAGATTCACAGCTACGAACAAAGGCCTTTGAGATTGCTCGCGAGAATATGGAAAAACTGCTTGTCTCAGATTCGGTACAGGAGTCTGTTGAGTACGGCACGAGTGACAGGTTCCCTGAAATTGAATGGCAAACAGTGATTGAGACATTTTTCGAGCCGTTAACCTCACGAATGTGGGTGCAGGCGATTTGTTCCGCTGTGTACACCGATTCACAAGGCCAGGAACAAACAGTTGAACTCACTCACTGGCTGACCGACCTCTCGAGACAGGACATGCTCAAAATCCTTCAGGAAAGACAACAAGATAAATTCCTGGAATGGTTGGCCAGCCAACTCATCGAAACCATTGAGGACGCCGCCGTTTATGCCGGTGTCAGCATTGAGACTATTGAACAATGGGTTGACAATGGCATGCTCACAACTGAGGACGGCTCTTTTGTCAAAGAAAATTTGGACCTCTTCAATGAAACTGATGGAAATCCAACCGAAGAGCAGATAGCTGGACAGACTGATCCCACTGAACAGATACCCCCAATTGGTCCTGACCAATCAGACAACCAGGGTGGAGAGGAAACAGGCGGGGAAGATGATGGCGACGGACAACCAAACGGCGAAGAACCCGATTATACTTATGTATTATGCGGAGTGACATACACTTTTGATGAGCTTATGGCAATGCCATTCGACGAATTGTTCGACTTGGTATGGAACTGCCTGTAGCTTTGAATATTTTTTAACAAATATGAACAAAGCTCGTAAAAATTTTAGTTTTGCCTATGGTTTTTCCTTGGCTGAAGTTCTTACGGCCTTGATGATAGGGTCAATGATTTTGGTTGCGGTTTTGGGTATTTATAGCCACTCTGAACGCTCAGCGAACTCCGTCACACAACGGCTTGACGAATCACGCCTGCCATCGGAAATTCTACAGCGTATCGCTGAGGACCTCGACGCAATAGTAACATCCGCTTCAGATACGAAAATAACAATTGAGAATCAACTCGAAGAAGGTTTTGCCGGGGCTCGGCTTACAATTCAAAAAACCATCTACAACAGCAAAAATGAGATTGAAGTCTTTGAAAAAATCGTCTGGCAGACCAACTACGAACCTGATGCTAATGGTCTTGTTTTATACCGAAGCTATAGCGGTATGGGCGCAGAGGATAAATTGCTCGACGAAAGCAAAGAAACCTGGCAAAGAGAGCTTTTCGTGCCGATTTGTTCCGGTGTCACTCTCTTCAAGATACAGGTCCCTATAGGTGAACAATTTCAGGACAAATGGACGAGTGACTCATTGCCTCACGGCATTGCGATTAATATTTCCTTTGCCACACCGGTAAAGTCAGTAACCGGCACCCTGGAGGTCCCGGAAACCAAAAAAATTACACGTACTATCGCTGTCGACAGAACAAGAAAAATAAAACTAATAATCAAGAAAAAAGAGAGCAAAGAAAGTAAGGGTCGTGAGAAACAAGAGCTCAAACAATCTGACCAACTCAGAGACATACTCAATCGTGGCTTGTAGCAGGCAGTGTCTCTCTGATGATGCAAACTCGTCTCGA